>JAUYMV010000150.1 GCA_030698645.1 Mesorhizobium sp. | reverse complement strand
GAAGCCGCGCGATGTTGGTCAAAGGCCCCAACGCGAGGATTTCGATCGCACCGGGATCATGGGCGTCGAGCAGATCGGCCAGCCAGATCGCGGCGGGGGCGTCCAGCGGCGGCGCGAGCGGCGCGGGGAACGCGACGCCGCCGAGGCCGTCGGCGCCATGGATGTCGACGGTGTCGAAGCCCTTGCGGGCCAGCGGACCGGTCGCGCCCGGGACGACAGGAACATCGGAGCGGCCGCCGAGCGCCAGGATGCGGCCGGCATTGCGCGTCGTGGTGCGGATGCCGAGATTGCCGGCGACGGTGGTGACGCCGAGGATGTCGAAGCCGGGCTCGGCCAGCGCGAACAGGATGGCGACGGCATCGTCGATGCCGGGATCGGTATCGATGACGATCTTGCGGGATGTTTGGGGCATGGATGTCGGACCTTTCGCCGCGCGGGGCTGGCCTCGCATGTCATTTTCGGGTGAGGTGAGGCAAGCCGAAACATGGACGATCGCTTGACCCACGCCCTGCCCCACGACCTGCTGATCCGCGCCGCCGACGAGGTGGCGATCCGCCAAGACCTGACGCTGGTGGCGCTCGGCAAGCGCGCCGCGGACCGGATCGTCCGCGTCGGGCGGCTCCTCGACGCCGGCACGCGGACATGGATGGAGGATTGCGAGATCGCCGTGCGCGGCCGGCGCGTCGCCTTCGTCGGGCCGGCGGGAAGCTATCCGGGCAACGCCGCCGAGCGCTTCGACCGGCGGAGCCTTTCTGCCGTGCCGGGCTTCGGCGAGGTGCACAAGCATATCGAAAGCTCGCATCTGACGCCGGAGCACGAGGCGGCGCTGGTGCTGCCGCGCGGCTGCACATGGACCTGCGAGGCGAGCCACGAATTCTCCAACGTCAACGGTCCGCGCAACCTCGAGTTCTGGCTGACGGCGCGGCTTGCCGGCTCGCCGATGAAGATCTTTCCGCTGCCGGGCTCGGCCGTGCCGCCGACGGCCTATGAAGGCGGCGGTGGCTATTTCGGACGCGCCGAGCAGGCCGGGTTCCTCGCCGAAAGCCTGATGGTCGCGGGCCTCGACGAAGTGATGGACTGGCCGGCGGTGTGGAACGGGGACAACCCGTCGCACCAGCGGCTGTGGGGCATGATCGAGGCGACGTTCGCCGCGCGCGGCGTCGTCGAAGGCCACGGCGCGGGCCTGCGCGACCTGCCGTCGATCAATGCGTTTGCGGCGGCGGGGCTTGCGTCGGACCACGAGGCGTGGACGGCCGAGGAGGCCTGGGACAAACTGCGCAGGGGCATCTTCCTCGAAATCCGGCCGCACTCTATGCCCGAGATCATCGCCGGGCTGCTGGAGCGCGGACTGGCTGACTGGAGTCAGGTGGCGTTCGCCACCGACGACCGCAGCGCTTCAGACACGCTCAGGATCGGAGCGACCGACCACAATGTACGGCTCGCCATCGAGAGCGGGCTGGCGCCCGAAATCGCCATCCAGTGCGTGACGATCAACCCGGCGCGGCACATGCGACTGACGCCTTTCATCGGCAGCGTTGCGCCCGGACGCTACGCCGATCTCGTGCTGCTCGACGATGTCGCCAGCGTGTCGATCGCCGAGGTGTGGGCCGACGGGCGGCAGGTCTCGGAGCGCAAGACCTATACCGGCGCCCTGCCCCCGATCGACTGGCCGGACTGGGCGACCAGGACGGTGAACATCGCGCGCACCCTGACCGCCGCCGATTTCGCGATCGCGGCGGCGCCGGGGCGCCGCACGATGCGGGCCGCCCTCCTGCGGCCGTTCCACTGGGCCGACGATTTCATCGAGACGGAACTCCCGGTCGAGGACGGGCTGGTGCAGCGCGAGGCGGCGCGCAACATTACCAAGTTCGCCATCGTCGACCGCTATTCGGGCAAGGGGCAGGTGGCGCGCATGTTCTGGCTTGGCTGCGGGCCGAAGACGCCGGATACGGCGGTCGGCTGCACGGTGGCGCACGACCAGCACAATATCTGGGTCGTCGGGTCGTCGGACCAGGCGATGGCCGACGTGGTCAACCGCATCCGCGCCAACCAGGGCGGCTGGGCGCTGTCGACCGGCGGGCGGATCGCGGCGGATGTG
>JAUYMV010000149.1 GCA_030698645.1 Mesorhizobium sp. | reverse complement strand
CCCACGTGGCCCAGTGCGGCACGAGGTTGGAATTGGCGATCAGCACGCGTGGCGCATCCGCATGCGTGCGAAAAACACCGACCGGCTTGCCCGACTGCACCAGCAGCGTCTCGTCGTCGTTGAGGGTCTTCAGCGTCGCGACGATCGAATCGAAATCCGCCCATGTCCGCGCCGCTCGCCCGATGCCGCCATAGACGACGAGCTCGTTCGGATTTTCCGCCACGCCGGGGTCCAGATTGTTCATCAGCATCCTGAGCGGCGCCTCGGTCTGCCAGGATTTTGCGTTGAGGACATGGCCGCGCGGACTGCGCACGTCGCGGATGTTGTGGCGGGGATTGGTCATGGTCGGTCTCCGGAAGCTAGCGATAGCGCGATCGTCTCGATGCGCTTGAGAATGTCGGCAAGGTGCGCGCGCAAGGCCGCCGCCTTCGCCGCGTCATAGGTGAAAGGTTCGGGCGAATTCGACAGATGCGTCGACTGCGTCAGTTCCATCTGGATCGCATGCACGCCGCTCTCCGGCCGGCCATAGTGCCGCGTGGTCCAGCCGCCGCGAAAGCGCCCGTTCAGGATCGATGTATAACCTTTAGCCGACGAACAGACCGCGAAAGTCGAAGCCTCGATCTCCACCGCGCAGGCCCCCCCATTGTCGGTGCCGATGTTAAAATCGGGAAGAACGCCGTCAAACAGATAAGGGATTTCCGGCCGGATCGAATGACAGTCATAGAGCACGGCAATCCCATGGATCGCCTTCACCCGCGCGATCTCGGCCGCGAGCGCCGCATGATAGGGCGCATGAAACAGTTCCACCCGCCGCGCGATCTCGGCCGCGTCGGGCGCCATGCCCTCGTTCCAGATCGCCTGGTTGTCGAAATCCGTCAGCGGCACCAGCGACGTCGTCGTCTGCCCCGGATAGAGGCTCTCCCCGCCCGGATCGCGATTGGCGTCGATACAATAGCGATGAAACGTGGCGCGCACGGTCGAAGCGCCGGGCAACAGCCCGTCATAGAGCCTGTGGATGTGCCAGTCCGTATCGCGGAGTTTTTTCCCTTCGGCATTCAGGCAGGCGTGGATGTCATCCGGCACGAAGGTTCCGGTGTGCGGCAGCCCGAGGATGATTGGGGAGGTGCCTTCTACTACGGTGACAGGGTTCATCTGAGAAACTCCCAGCCCAAAACCCCCTCACCGGCTCGCTTACGGCGGCTTTGCCGCCGAGCTCGCCACCTCTCCCCCGCAAGCGGGGGAGAGGAAACGCTAAT
>JAUYMV010000138.1 GCA_030698645.1 Mesorhizobium sp. | reverse complement strand
GATGACGCCCGCCGCGATGGTCGGAACCAGTATGAAATAGGCGAATATGTTGTCCGCCTGGAGATAGAAGGACCGCGCGACGTTGAAATAGGCGTAGTGGAAATAGAGGCGGAAATAGTTTTTCCGGACATTGTCGAAAAGCTCGCGAACGGTGGGGGGCCGAGCGCGATCCGCATTGTCCTCGCCATAGACCAGTTCCTTGCGGTAGGCGGCCTCGACGCGTTGATTGCGGAACTCCAGCCCGGGCAGCCGGATGCCGACCGTCGCCAGCAGCACCGTGCCGAAAACCGACCAGGCGATTGCCGCCGTCATCAACGGCGCCGGGATCGCTCCGATGATCGGCAGTTCGGTCACATAGGTGGACAGGGCGAACAGGATCGGCAGGAAGGCGATCAGCGTCATCACGGCATCGACCATGCTGACCCCGAGCCCCTCGACCGTGGAGGCAAAGCGCATCGTGTCTTCCTGGACGCGCTGCGACGCGCCCTCGATGTGACGCAACTGGCCCCAGTTCGCCATGTAGTGATTGTTCATCGCGGTGCGCCAGCGGAAGATGTAGTGGCTGACGAAGAAGCGGGTGGCGACGTAGACGGCGATCCAGAGGAAGGCGATCTGGGCGAAGATCAGGATCAGGCCATAGAGCTGCGCCACAGTCACGTCACTGCTGCCGCCGAGCGCCTGCTGCACGGCGTCAAAGAAGGGTCGGCGCCAATTGTTGATCGCCACGCTGACCTCGACCGAGAAGTAGGTCGAGAACAGGATGAAGGCGGAACCGAGAATCGACCAGGGGCTCCAGCGGTGAGGCGACAAGGCAAACCACGCTCCGGCAAAGAGCGCGGTGCAGATCGCGAAATAAATGTAGAACCAGAGGAATTCTGGTGTCCAGAAATAGCGGATCCCGACCACCGGCTCGGCATCGCTGGCGGCCGGCGGCAATCCGAAAGCCGCGCCGACGTCGCGTCCGATCCAGTACCAGAATCCGATGGCAACCAGAGACCAGACCACGAAGGATGTGAAGAATAGCTTCGGTTTCGGGAAGAAGGATACGAACACGGGCGGGAAATCCTTGAACTGACGGATTCGGTCGGCGCATAAAGTCACAAGAACGCGGCAATTGGAATGGCCGGATTCATTACGTTTTGGTCACCGGCGGAGCGTCAGACGGAAGGCACCCGACGTCCGGCATCCCAGGCCAGACCGGCCGAGACGAGAAGCACGACCGCAGCCCCGATCGACGAAGCGTGGAAGCTGCCGGTGACGTCGGCGACCACGCCGGCGACGATCGGGCCGACGATCTGGCCGACGCCAAAGGCGGCCGTCATGAGCGCCAGGGCGCGGCGCGGAGCGCCGTGCGCCAGCCTGCGCGCCACCTGGAGGCCGAGCGCGGTGATCGCGACGAACGTGCCGCCGAACAGCACCGCGGCGATGAGCGGCCCGGCATAGCCGCCGACGAGGACGCTGGACAGAACGCCGAACGCCTCGACCAGCGTGCCGATGACGATCGTGTGGGTGATGCCGATGCGCTGCGAGACCTTCGTCCACAGCCAGATCGACGGCGGCGCCGCGAGGCCGGTGACGACCCAGACGGCGGATTCGAACAGCCGGCCGCCCGCCCCCTCGCGCACGATCGCCACCAGGAAGGTCGCGGTGATGATGTAGCCGAAGCCGAACAGGCCGTAGGACAGGATGATGCGGGTGAGCGCCGGGCTCCTGGGAAGCGGCGGCTCGCGCCGCGCGAGCCCTTCGACGACAGGCCCCTCGGTGACCAGCGCCGCGACCGCGAGCAGCGCGACCAGCGAGATGCCGGCCGCCCAGAGCCAGGCGGCTTGCCATGGCTGACCGGCCAGCACCAGGACGCCGGTCATCAAGCCCGACGTCGCGATGCCAACGCCGACGCCGGAGAAATGCACGCCCTGCAGGCCCGGCCGCCCGGCGGCGGCGAAATGGCTGAAGACGATGGTCGTCAGGAAAACCATCATGAAAGCGCTGGCGATGCCAGCAAGGAAGCGAACCGCGATGAAGACCGCCATGCTCTCGGTCGCCGCCATGACGGCGAGCAGCACGGTCGACGCGGCGATCGCGCCGAGCGCGATGGCGCGCTCGCGCCCGGCGGCCCAGTGGCCGGTCCCCAGAAGCGCGCCGACGAGATAGCCGACATAATTGGCCGAGGCGATCCAGCCCGCCTCCGATGCGCTGAGGCCGAGCTCCGCCATCATGCCGGGCAGGATCGGCGTATAGACGAAACGGCCGATGCCCATGGCCGCCGCCATGCCGACCAGGCCGCCGACGGCATAGCGCAACGATGATGAGGAGGAAGCCTGCATCGCGGCACCTTATGGACCGACTGCTGCATTGCAACCATGCCGGCTGGGCCACCGATGCCGCAATGCACGGGCCACCGCCCGAGAGCCGTGGCAGGGTGCCCGGACCCGTCGCGGCGCCGGTAGCCAAATCGGGCCGGACGGCTTATCTGGGGGCATCCAGATCTGACAGGAACGACCCATGACCTATCCGAGCAACATCCCTTCCATCGATCCCATCCGGCTCGACCGCCTCGCGGAGGTTGCCGTCAAGGTCGGGCTTCGGCTGCAGCCGGGCCAGGATCTGGTGCTCACGGCGCCGATCGCGGCGCTGCCGCTGGTGCGCCGCATCGCGGTGCATGCCTACAGGGCCGGAGCGGGGCTTGTGACGCCATTCTTCGCCGACGAAGAAATTACGCTGGCGCGGTATCGCAACAGCGCGGACGAAGGCTTCGACCGGGCCGCCGGCTGGCTCTACGAGGGCATGGCCAAGGCCTATTCCGGCAATGCGGCGCGGCTGGCGGTGGCCGGCGACAACCCGAAGCTGCTCGCCAACGAGGACCCAGCGAAAGTCTCCCGCGCCAACAAGGCGAACTCGATCGCCTACCAGCCGGCGCTGGAGAAGATCGCCGGCTTCGACATCAACTGGAACATCGTGGCATTCCCGAGCACGTCATGGGCGAAGCTGGTGTTTCCGAACGACGACGACGATGTCGCCGTGACCAGACTGGCGGACGCAATCTTCGCGGCGAGCCGGGTCGACCTCGACGACCCGATCGACGCCTGGGACGCGCACAATGCGCGGCTGGCCGAGCGCACGGCGTGGCTGAACCAGCACAATTTCCATGCGCTGCACTTCACCGGGCCAGGCACCGACCTGACCGTCGGGCTGGCCGACGGGCACGAATGGCAGGGCGGCGCGTCGATGGCCAAGAACGGCATCGTCTGCAATCCGAACATCCCGACCGAGGAGGTGTTCACCACGCCGCATGCGCGCCGCGTCGATGGCTTCGTCCGCTCGACCAAGCCGCTGTCGCACCAGGGCACGCTGATCGAAGACATCGAGGTGCGCTTCGAGGGTGGGCGCATCGTCGAGGCCAAGGCCAGCCGCGGCGAGGACGTGCTGAAGAAGGTGCTGGAGACCGACGAAGGCGCCGCGCGCCTCGGCGAAGTGGCGCTGGTGCCGCATTCCTCGCCGATCTCGAAGAGCGGGCTTCTGTTCTTCAACACGCTGTTCGACGAAAACGCCGCCTGCCACATCGCGCTCGGCCAGTGCTATTCGAAGTGCTTCGTCGGCGGCGCCGAGTTCTCGCCCGAGCAGATCGCGGCGCAGGGCGGCAACAAGAGCTTCATCCACATCGACTGGATGATCGGCTCGGACCGGATCGACATCGACGGCGTGCACGAAGACGGACGGCGCGTGCCAGTGTTCCGCAAGGGCGAGTGGGCGTAGGCTACTCGGCGGCGGGAAGCGCCTGACGGAAAAGAGGCGCCGGCAGAGGCATTCCGTTGGCTTTCGCGGCATCGAGCCAGGCGGTCATAGCGACGTGCAGTTGACGGATCGCTCCCTCAGGCGTTGCGCCGTGTGCGGAGCAGGATTTCAGGTCGGGCGCGTCAGCGATCCAGGCCTGATCGGTATCCGACCAGAACACAACGATTGCGTAGGTCCTGTCCATCGGTTGCATTCTCTTGACGTGCCTACTTCCCCGTCGCCGCCGAATACGCGTCAGGCTTGAAGCCAAAGACCAGCCTGTCGCCCGTGTCGAGCACCGGGCGCTTGATGAGATTGGTCTCGGCGAGGATCATCGCCCTCGCCTTCTTCGCGTCGAGGCCGGTCTTGTCGGCGTCCGGCAGTTCCCGGAAACTCGTTGAGCCGCAGTTGAACACCTGCTCCCAGCCGGCCCGCGCGAACCAGTCGTCGACGGTCTTCGGGTCGAGCCTCTCGACGCGGTAGTCGAAGAAACGGTGTTCGACGCCCTTGTCGTCGAGCCATTTGCGGGCTTTTTTGACGGTGTCGCAGGCCTTGAAGCCGTAAAGGGTCGTAGTCAAATTCGTCTCTCCTTCAAGAAGCCCGACATCCGCGACAGCCCTTCGCGCAGCACGTCGGGATTGTTGGCATAGCCGATCCTGAGATGCCCCTCCATGTCGAGCGCGCTGCCGGGCAGCAGCATGACGCCGGTCGATTCCAGCAGGTCGATGCAGAACTTTTCCGACGTGATCGGGAGGTCGTACTTCAGGAGCGCCGTGGTGCCGGATCTGGGCTTCACATAGCTGATCCGTTCCTCGCCTTCGATCCAGTCGTCGAGGATCGCCAGATTGCCGCGCGTGATCTCGCGGCTGCGGGCGAGGATGCGGTCTCTGGCTTCAAGCGCGATTGCCGCCAGATAGTCATCGACCATGCCGACGCTGATCGTGCTGTAGTCGCGGTGGATCGAGACGGCGTGGATCAGTTCCTCGGGCGCGGCGATCCAGCCGAGGCGGAGGCCTGCCAGCGCGTAGGCCTTGGACATCGAACCGGTCGAGATGCCCTTTTCGTAGAGGTCCGCCATCGACGCGGTGAAACCGTCGCCCTGCTGGTCGACGCCGCGATAGACCTCGTCGCAGAGCACCCAGGCGCCGTTGGCGCGGGCGATTTCGGCGATCTTTTCCAGCATCGGGCGCTCGATCAGCGCGCCGGTCGGGTTGTTCGGATTGGTCAGCGCGATCAGCTTCGCCTTGCCGCCGGAAAGGCGCTCGATCTCGGCAAGGTCGGGCAGGAAGCCGTCCTCGGCTCTCAGCCAAACCGGGCGGACCTCGGCGCCGAGACTTTCGGGAATGGAATAGTGCTGCTGGTAGGTGGGCAGGACGGAGACGACCACATCGCCTGGCTCGACGAGGGTTTGGTAGACCAGCGCGTTGGCGCCGATCGCGCCATGCGTGACGACGATGTTCGGGGGCGCCAGCGTCTCGTAAAGGCCGGCTATGGCGGTCCGCAGCCGATCGCTGCCCTCGATCGCGCCATAGGTCAGTTTCAGCGGCAGCAGTTCGTCGAGCGCCGAATTGCCCTTGCCGGCGAGATCGAGGAGCTGGGAAACCGTCAGCGATTCGACGCAGGTTTCGGCGAGGTTGAGCTCGCACTGCGTCTCGTAGCGGTTCATCCAGATTTCGACGCCGAATTCGCGGATCTTCACAGGCACCCCCCGAGCAGACAGGCCCGGCCGACGGCGGGCAGCATGACATCTATAGGATGCCGGCGGCCGATCTGCCACACATGTCGCAGGCCTTGAACGCGGAATCGGCTGCGCGGATCGACGCCCGGCGAATGGGCTCAAAGGGGCTTCTTGATCCACTTCGCGATGACGCCGACGATGCCCTCGCGGAACAGCATGACGGCCACCACGAAGATGGTGCCCTGGGCGATCGTCACCCAATCGCCGAAGGTCGCCAGATAGTTCTGCATGGTGACGATGACCGCGGCGCCGAGGATCGGCCCGAACACCGTGCCCATGCCGCCGAGCAGCGTCATCAGGACGACCTCGCCCGACATCGTCCAGTAGACGTCGGTCAGCGAGGCCAGCTGGAACACGATCGCCTTGGTCGCGCCGGCGACGCCGGCGAGCGCCGCCGACAGAACGAAGACGGCGAGCTTGTAGCGGTTGGTCCGATAGCCGAGCGAGATCATGCGCGGCTCGTTGTCCCGGATGCCCTTCAGCACCTGGCCGAAGGGCGAATGGATGATGCGGTAGATGACGAGCAGGCCGGCGAACACCACGGCCAGGACGAAGAAGTAGAGATTGCGGTCCGGCGCCATCGAGATCAGGCCGAAGAGATGGCCGCGCGGCACCGACTGGATGCCGTCCTCGCCGCCGGTGAACGGCGCCTGGACCGAGAAAAAGAACACCATCTGGGCGAAGGCCAGCGTGACCATCGCGAAATAGATGCCCTGGCGGCGGATCGCCAGCGAGCCGATCGCCAGGCCGAGGATGGCGGCGGCGAGCGTGCCCGACAGGATGGCCAGTTCGGGCGACAGTCCCCACATTTTGGCGGCGTGCGCGGAGACGTAGCTGGCGCTGCCGAAATAGGCCGCATGGCCGAAGGACAGCAGGCCGCCGAACCCGAGCAGCAGGTTGAAGGCGCAGGCAAACAGCGCAAAGCAGAGCACCTTCATGAGGAAGATCGGGTACAGCATGTATGGCGCGACCAGGGCGAGCGCGAGCAGGCCGAGGAAGATCGCCTTGTGATGCGTCGGCATGCCGATCGCGCCCGGGCGGTCGGTCTGCTGCAGGTTGACGACTTGCGTGTCGATGCTCATCAGACAGCCCTTCCGAACAGGCCGGTCGGCTTGACCAGAAGCACGATCGCCATGATGACGAAGATCACGACCGCCGATCCCTCCGGGTAGAAGACGCGGGTCAGGCCCTCGATCAGTCCGAGGCCGAAACCGGTGACGATCGAGCCGAGGATCGAGCCCATGCCGCCGATGACGACGACGGCGAAGACGACGATGATGACATCGGCCCCCATGTTCGGATTGACCGAGTAGATCGGCGCGGCGAGTACGCCGGCGAGCGCGGCCAGCCCGACGCCGAAGCCGTAGGTCAATGTGATCAGCCGCGGCACGTTGATGCCGAAGGCGCCGACCATCGTCGGGTTCTCGGTCGCCGCCCTGAGATAGGCGCCGAGCCGCGTCTTCTCGATGACGAACCATGTGCCGAAGCAGACGACCACCGACACCGCGATGACCCAGCCGCGATAGATGGGCAGGAACATGAAGCCGAGGTTCTGCCCGCCGACGAGCTGCTTGGGCATGGCGTAGGACAGGCCGGAGATGCCGTACTGGTTGCGGAACACGCCGGTCAGGATCAGCGCCAGGCCGAAGGTCAGGAGCAGGCCATAGAGATGGTCGAGATGGTAGAGCCGGGAAATCAGCAGCCGCTCGATGACCACGCCGGTCGCGCCGACGATCACCGGGACCAGGACCAGCGCCCCCCAATAGGGAATTCCGAGGTAGTTGAGCAGCATCCAGGCGACGAAGGCGCCCATCATGTACTGCGCGCCATGCGTGAAGTTGATGATGTTCAAGAGGCCGAAGATGATCGCCAGCCCGAGGCTGAGCAGGGCGT
>JAUYMV010000136.1 GCA_030698645.1 Mesorhizobium sp. | reverse complement strand
GGCGTAGTCGGCGGCGACCTCGGCCTGGTAGCGGTCCTCGTCGACGGTTTCGGCGGCAAGCCCGGTCAGGCGGCCGATCGTGTTCTCATAGGCGGACTGGATGACGTGCTCGGCGGTATGGCTGATGCCGATGACCATCAGCATGAGATGGTTCTGGAAGTTGAACGGATAGGCGGAACTGGCGCGGATCATGGCGGCGTAGTCCTGCCAGAAGCGGCCGATATAGGCGAAGTAGGGAAAGCCGCTCGGGTTCGCATCGGCGACGAAGCCGGCATATTCGCGCGCCGCATAGACGATCGCCCATTCGGGATAGGTCAGAAAGGTCGACTCCTCGGGCCGCTGGTAGCCTGCGATTTCGACCCGCAGCCGTTGCGAGACAGCGGCGGTTTCCGGCGAGTGGACGACGATCGGCGCCGATTTCGGCGCGTCGGTCGTCATGAAGCCGTAGGCGAGACCGAGAACCGGTATCGCCACGACGATGGCGACGACGATCAGGATCGCGCGGACGATCCGCCGAAGAAACCGCAGCATTCCCGTCACGCCGGCCGAAGCGATGCGGCGGCCGGCCGGCGCGACAGCACGAAGCCGATATAGACGGCGCCGCCGCCGATCAGCAGATGCGGCAGGTTGGCGAAGAAACGGGTCGGGAACTCGACGTCATCGAAGGAGCGGAAGCCGTCGATGAAGATGCCGCCATCGAGGCAGCCGGAGCCGGTGACGAGGCCGAGCACGCCATCGAACAGATAGATCGAGCCGAAGATCTTGAAGAACAGCACGGTGGCGCGATGCGAGACGAAGACGGCCGCCAGGACCCAGAGCCCGGAGAAGCCGTGCAGCAGATCGTCATACCATTGCAGGGAGAACAGGCCGAACATCATGCCGTTGGCGTCATGGATGAACGGCAGGTAGTTCAGTCCCACGACCGCGAAGAACATCGCGGCATAGGCAAGGCCAAGCTTCTGGATCAGCGTCATGGTGGTCCCCTCGATTCCCGCGGCACTGCGAGGATATAGCCGATTTCGCGGACCGATAAATCCGGAATCGGCGCCGACCGCGCAGGCCCGGTTCGCTCGCCGGGGATCGCGCGCGGACGGCCGGGCGGCATTGTCCCGCTGCCGCCCCTTGGCCACGCAACTTCCGCCTGATCCGCGCATTGTCATGAGCCATCCGCAAAACAGGACTCGCCATGCTGAAAATACTCGCCGCGCTCGTGCTCGCCGTCGTCCTCGCCTTCGCCGGCGTGTTCTATTTCTCGCGCGAGGAGGCGACGGTGCCGATCGAGCAGTCCTACGGGCCAAGCCCGGTGCTGCCGGAGCCGAACCCGACGCTGATCCCGACCGTCAACATCGCAACCGCGACCTCGTGGCCCGAGGGCGTCATG
>JAUYMV010000135.1 GCA_030698645.1 Mesorhizobium sp. | reverse complement strand
GCAGCGCATGCACTGGAAAAAGCAGATCGCAACGTCCAAAAATCTGCTCGACCGCATCGTCGTGCTGCTGCTCGCCATCGCGGATCTCGCCGAGCGTGCCGCCGACGCCCCCGAGGCGCGTCGGCGCCTGGCGCTCGCCTTCATCCGGCATACCGAAACGGTTGCGGTCGGCTTCATAAGGGCGTCACTCCAGGGGTCCCCGACCACGCAGGCAGCGCCAGCTTTCGCCAGCGCCTCCGACGATGGCCCCCGGAGCACCCCCGAAGACGCCATCACCCTTGCTTTGTCGCTCCGGGCGCTCGCCTTCGTGTTGCGAAGCATGACCGGACGTATGCGTCGCCTGTCGCGCCTGTTGACCGGTGAGCCTGGCCAAACGATGGGCGACGGCATGCTGCGTCATCGCCGCCACCAAGCGACCCGGCGCTTCCCCGATACGCCTTTCCCGCCGGCCCGGCGCCTCGACACGTCCTAGCCGCGCCGTCAGGCGCCGTTATTGTTCTCCCGCTGGTGTGAAGCCTCGCCTGGCGATGACGCTCTGCGCGTTGCCGACAACATGAAGACCAGGAGTCGACGGCCTACTCGCCGGGGCCTTCGATGATCCGGGCGCGCTCCTGGGATACCATGCGCTCCAGCCCTTCGAGGCCATGCTGGACTGTGTTCCAGAGTATTTTTTGGAATGACGTCCTCGTATTCGTGCCGATAGATGTTTCCGGCTGCGGCAATCTGCGCCCAGGGCAGATCGGGATGGCGTTGTCGGATGTCTTCGGGCAGGCGGCGAGACGCTTCGGAGATGATCTAGAGGCAGCGCGTCACCGCATAGATCGTGCGCTCGTCATCACGAAACGAGCTGAACTCCACTCCAGCGGCGAACTCGCGAGCGAGAGCGATATTGTAGGCAATAACCTGCAAAGCTCGCGTGGTCTTGTCAGAAGGCGTAGACGGCATCGCGCAATGCCCGGGACCGAAGGTCTGGTTTCAGTCCACCATGGCTGACCACGTCGACCGGGCCGTCGAAAAGGCTGGCGATATACTCCTTGAGGTCGACATAGTCGGTGACGATGAGGTTCGTCTCCGGCCCCAGGTCGACGACGATATCGATGTCGCTATCAGGGCGATTGTCGCCACGCGCAACCGATCCGAACAGAGCGGCGTGCCTGACGCCCTTCCGTTCGAGCTCGGCTTTGTGTCGCAATAAGATGTCGATGGAGCGTGTCCGGTCCATATCGAAATGATACCTGTTTTTCAGTTTCCGCGCCATGGCTCGGAAAGCTCGGCCCTCTTGCGCTCCACCCTACCGCACCACCACGACCCTCAGGTCGTTGACGTTCGTCCCGGTCGGCCCCGGCACGAACAGGTCGCCGAGCGCCGCGAACGCCGCCCAGGCATTGTTGCCGTTGAGCAGCGCCACCGGGTCCAGCCCCTTCGCCCGCAGCCGCGCCGCGGTCGTGCCGTCGGCAAAGGCGCCGGCATTGTCCTCGGACCCGTCGATCCCGTCCGTATCGGCGGCGAAGGCGTGGATGCCGTCCAACCCGTCGATGGCAATGGCCAAGGCGAGCAGGAACTCGCTGTTGCGGCCGCCCTTGCCGCCCTTGGCCCGCAGCGTCACCGTCGTCTCGCCGCCCGACAGGATCGCCACCGGCTTCTGGAAAGGCCGGCCCCGCGCCGCCACCTCGCGCGCGATCGCCGCGTGCACCTTGGCGACCTCGCGCGCCTCGCCTTCGATGGCATCCGACAGGATCGCCGTCGGCATGCCGCGCCTTTCGGCTTCCGCCGCCGCCGCCTCTAGCGACCGTGCCGCCGAGGCGATGACATGCACCTCGTTGCGCGCGAACCGTGGATCATCGGGCAGCGGCGCATCGGCGGCGGGCGAGTCCAGGTGGCGCATCGCCGCCTCCGGCAGGTCGAGCCCGAACGCCGCCACGATCGCCAGCGCATCGGCCCGTGTCGACCCGTCGGGTGCCGTCGGCCCGGAGGAGACCAGCGACGGCTGGTCGCCCGGGATATCCGACACGACCAGCGAGACGACACGCGCCGGATGGGCCGCCGCCGCCAGCCGCCCGCCCTTGATGGTGGAAAGATGCTTGCGCACCGTGTTCATCGCCGAGATCGGCGCGCCCGAGGCAAGCAGCGCCCGGTTGACCGCGATCTCGTCGTCGAGCGTCAGACCGTCCGGCGGCGCGGGCAGCAGCGCCGACCCGCCGCCCGAAATCAGCGCGACGACCAGGTCGTCCGCGTTCAAGTTATCGACCGCCTCGAACAACCGCCGTGCCCCTTCGATCCCGGCCGCGTCGGGCACAGGGTGCGCCGCCTCGATCACCTCAATCCGCTCGCACGGCACCGCATAGCCGTAGCGCGTCACCACGACGCCTTCGAGCGGTCCGTCCCAGGCGCGTGCGACGGCGCGCGCCATCTGCGCCGCCCCCTTGCCCGCGCCGATGACGATGGTTCGGCCCTTCGGCTTCTCCGGCAGAAAATCGCGCATCACCCGCTCCGGATCGGCAGCCGCGACGGCCGCCTCGAACAGCGCTGTGAAGAACGGTCTTGCCTCGAACCCGCTCACGCCGTCCCCTCTCCGGCGGGCCTGAGCCACGGCCGCGCCCAGCCGAGCCCGTCTTCCGTCCGGCCGGCGGGAAAGTACTCACAGCCGACAAAGCCGGCATAGTCCGAAAGGTCCAGCGCCTCGAACACGCCGCGCCACCCCGGATCGCCCTCCCCCGGCTCGTGGCGGTCGGGCCAGCCCGCGATCTGCACATGCCGGATCGTATCGGCATGGGTTTCCAGCGGCGCGATCAGGTCCGGCCCCTCGAAACGCCGGTGGTAGAGGTCGTACTGGATGAACAGGTTCTCCTCGCCCGCCTCGTCGATGATGTCGGCGGCCTGTGCGAGACTGGACAGGAAGTAGCCCGGCATGGCCTGCTCGCTGATCGGCTCGATCAGCATCTCGATCCCGGACATCGCCGCGAACTGCGCCGCGAAGCGAAGATTGTCGACATAGGTGCGCCGCATCGCCTCCGGGTCGGCGCCCGGCGCGACGATCCCGGCCAGCGTGTGCAGCCGCGTGCAGCAGAGTTCGAGCGCAAGGTCGATAGCCTGTCCAACGCCGGTGCGGTATTCGTCACGCCGCGCCGGCAGCGCGGCCAGGCCTCGTTCGCCCCGGTCCCAGTCGCCGGCTGGCGTATTGAACAGCACCGCCGTCAGTCCGTTGTCGATCAGCCGCGACCGGATGTCGGCGGGATCGAAGACGTAGGCGAACTGGAACTCCACGGCGGAGAATCCCGCCTTGGCCGCGCGCTCGAACCGTTCGAGAAACGGCGTCTCGCGGAACATCGTCGACAGATTGGCGGCGAGCCTCGGCACGGCGCCTAGTCCGCGGCGAGCGCGAGGGCATGGCCGTCGAGGCCGAGATGGGCGCACAGCACCTCGACCACGACGGCATGGTCCTGCCTCTGCGGCAGGCCCGAAATGGCGATCGCGCCAATGACGCCCGCGCCCTCGACCCGGATCGGAAACGCCCCGCCGGCCAGCACATAGTCGGAAACCGAGAGCCCGTGTCGCGCGCCGATCTCCTGTACCGAACCGCCCTGCTCGAGGAACATGCGCAACGTGCTCTTGTGAAACATCTTGACCACATTGATCTTGCGCCGCGCCCAGTCGGCGTTGGACGCGGTCGATCCGGGCATCGCGGCATAGAACAGCGGCCGGTCCCAGGTTCGGATATCGACGATAATCGGCAGTTCGTCGGCAAGAGCCCGCTCGCGCATGCGGCTGCCGAGCGCAAAAGCCTCCGCCTCGTCGAAGCTGGCAAACGCGATCGCCTGCTCCTGCGCGATGATCTTCGCGATGTCGTCGGCGATGGTCATGCAGCCTCCTGCGGATGTGGCAATCGTCTTGCCACCGCACGGACCATTTTCCAAGCGCCGATTGGCTACAGGGGCAGTCCGTCCTTCGCCGCCCGCCCGGCAACATAGACCTCGCGCACCGCCCGGTCGTCGCCGAGCGTCTGCAGCAGAAACAGTTCCTCGGCGAGTGTCGAAGCCGTCTCCATGCGCAGCCGCATCGCCGGTGTGGCGCGGGCGTCGAGCACGACGATATCGGCGTCGGTGCCCGGCTCCAGCGTGCCGACGCGGTCTGCCACCGACAGCGCCTCGGCATTGCCGCGCGTCAGCTGCCAGAACGACGCCAGCGGATTGAGCTTCTCGCCGTTCAGCGCGATCACCTTGTAGCCCTCGTCCATGGTGCGCAGCATGGAGTAGTTCGTGCCGCCGCCGACGTCGGTGGCGGCGGCGATTCTGAGCGGCTTCGCCCGCTTGCGGTAGCGCTGGTAGTCGAACAGGCCGGAGCCGAGGAAAAGGTTCGACGTCGGGCAGAACACCGCCACCGAACCGCTCTCGGAAAGCGCGTCCGCCTCGCGTTCCGACAGATGGATGCAATGCCCGAGCAGCGTCTTCTTCCCGAGCAGCCCGTAGCGCGCATAGATGTCGGTGTAGTCGGCAGCTTCCGGATAGAGTTCCTCCGCCCAGCGGATCTCGGCATGGTTTTCCGACAGATGCGTCTGCACATGGCAGTCCGGATGCTCGGCGGCGAGCGCGCCCGCCATCTCCATCTGCGCCGGGCTCGACGTGATCGCGAAGCGCGGCGTGATCGCATAGAGCTGCCGCCCGCGCCCGTGCCAGTCGGCGATCAGCGCCTTGGTCTCGTCATAGCCCGACCGCGGCGTGTCCAGCACGCCGTCCGGCGCATTGCGGTCCATCATTACCTTGCCTGCGATGTTCAGCATGTTGCGCTGATGGCTCTCCTCGAAGAAGGCTTCCGCCGATTGCCGGTGCACCGAGCAATAGGCCGCAACCGTCGTCGTGCCGTGCCGGATCACCTCGTCGAGAAACAGCCGCGCGATCCGCCGCCCGTGCTGCGCGTCGCGGAATTTCGTTTCCTCGGGAAAGGTGTAGGTGTTCAGCCAGTCGAGCAGTTCCGCCCCGTAGGAGGCGATCACCTGCATCTGCACATAGTGCACATGCGCGTCGATGAAGCCCGGCAGCAGCAGATGCGGCCGGTGATCGATCGTCTCGATCGGCTCGGCCAGTTGCCCCCGCACCGTGTCGTAGGCTCCGGCCGCGACGATCCTGCCGTCGCGGATGAGAAGGCCGCCGTCTTCCTCATAGGCATAGGCGTCGTGATCGGCGACGCTATGGGGTTCGCGCAGAAAGGTGAGCGTGCGGCCGCGCAGGAGAAGGGCGGTCATCGGGCGACTTCGGGGAGCGCGCAGCACCCCCTCACCGGCTCGCCTACGGCGGCTTTGCCGCCGCGCTCGCCACCTCTCCCCCTGCCCGGGGGAGAGGAACCGCCAACGACCAAGGCCGCACCGTTTCCGGGCTCGGTTCCTCTCCCCCATAAAATGGGGGAGAGGTGGTTTGCGAAGCAACCCGGTGAGGGGGCACCTGGCTCCACGCTGGCAGTCACCGCCCCGCCCCCTCGAACCACGCCACGATCAGCGCCCGCTCCTCCGGCGAAATCTCGGTGACGTTGCCGGGCGGCATGGCGTGGCTGCGGCCGGCCTGCAGGTAGATCTCGCGCGCGTGTTCGGCGATCACCGCGTCGCTGTCCAGCAGCACGTCCTTCGGCGCGTGGATGATGCCGTCCCATGCCGGCTCCGCGCCATGGCACATCGCGCAGCGTCCCATCACCGTATCGCGCACCGCCGGGAAATGCGCCGACGCGACGAAGGCTTCGCCCGCCGCCGACAGCTTCTTTTCGCCGGTCAGGACCGCCGGCACAGTCGACAGCCACATGATGATGATGAAGATCACGGCCGCCGCGCCCCAGGTCCAGTGCGGGTTGCCCTTGCGCGCGTGGATGGTGTTGAAATAGTGCCGGATCAGCACGCCGACGATGAAGATGAGCGACGCGATGATCCAGTTGAACTGCGTCCCGAACGCCAGCGGGTAATGGTTCGACAGCATCAGGAATATGACCGGCAGCGTCAGGTAGTTGTTGTGCAGCGAGCGCGTCTTGGCGATCTTGCCGTATTTCGGGTCGGGCTTGCGGCCCGCGATCAGGTCGGCGACGACGATCTTCTGGTTCGGGATGATGATCATGATGACATTCGCCGACATGATCGTCGCCGTGATGGCGCCGAGATGCAGGAACGCCGCGCGGCCGGTGAAGAGCTGCGTATAGCCCCACGCCATCAGGACCAGGAACGCGTAGAGCACCAGCATCAGCGTCGTGTCGCTCTCGCCGAGCGGCGACTTGCAGAGCAGGTCGTAGACGATCCAGCCGAGCGTCAGCGAGGCGACCGAGATCAGGATCGCCACCGGCGCCGACACATCGAGCACGTTGCGGTCGATCAGGAAGAGATCGGCGCCGGCATAGTAGACGATCGCCAGCAGCGCGAAGCCGGACAGCCAGGTCGCGTAGGATTCCCATTTGAACCAGGTCAGGTGCTCGGGCATCTCGGCCGGCGCGACGAGATATTTCTGGATGTGGTAGAAGCCGCCGCCATGCACCTGCCACTCCTCGCCATGTGCACCGGCGGGCAGGCCCGGCCGTTGCCGCAGGCCGAGGTCGAGCGCGATGAAGTAGAACGACGAGCCGATCCAGGCGATCGCCGTTATGACGTGCAGCCAGCGCGCGCCGAAGCTCAGCCACTCCCAGAAGATCGCGATATCCTGCATGCGCCGTTCCCTCGTGCGTTGCGCCGACTTTAGATGCTGCGCTGCAAACAGGAAGGGGTCGCACCCTCCATGACTTTCAAAAAAATCTGGATAATGTGACGCCGTTTGTTAGGAATGGAGCGAACGGGACGCTTCACGCATGGCCTATCTCGACAACATCGCCGTCTTCGTCCGCGTCGTCGAGCTGTCCAACCTGTCGGCGGCCGGGCGCGACATGCGGCTCTCGCCGGCGGTCGCCTCCAACCGCATCAAGGAACTGGAGAAATATCTGGGCGTCCGGCTGTTCAACCGGACGACGCGCCAGCTGACGCCGACCGAGCATGGCCGCGTCTTCTACGAGGGCGCCCGGCGGGTGCTCGACGCGGTCACCGAAGCCGAAGCCGCCGTCAGCGCGCTGTCCGGCAAGCCGCGCGGCACCATCCGCGTCACCGCGCCGCTCGGCCTCGGCCGCCGGCTGATCGCATCGGGCATTCCCGAGTTCCGCGACCGCTACCCCGACATCGAGGTGCGGCTCCGCCTATCGGACCATGAGGTTGACATCATGAAGGAAGGCATCGACGTCGCCTTCCGCCTCGGCACGCTCGAGGATTCGAGCCTGCGCCTGCGCCCCATCCTCGAATGCGAGCGCGTTCTGGTCGCTGCGCCCGCCTATCTCGAAACGCATGGCGAGCCGGCGACGCCCGACGAACTCGTCAGCGGCCGGCACGATTGCCTGATGCTGCGCTATCCTGGCGTGAAGGAGCATTTCTGGAGCCTGAAGACAGCGTCCGGCTACGGCAAATTCGACGTGCGCGGACCCTATGATTCCGACGATGGCGACGTGCTGACCGGCTGGGCGCTGTCCGGCCGGGGCATCATCAACAAGCCGCGCTTCGAGGTCGAGCCCTTCCTGCGCGACTGGCGGCTGAAGGTCATCCTGCCCGACAACCCGCCGCCGCCGATCCAGCTCGCCGCCGTCTATCCGCACCGCAATCTGCAGGATCCCAAGATCCGCCTGCTGCTCGACTTCATGGCCGAGCGCTGCCAGCGCCAGATCGGCGAGATCATGAAGGAGAGGTAGGGGATCCGTCCAACACGGTCACGACTTCTCCAGATCATGTAGACCGCGCTCCAGTAGCTCGCGCATGAAACGCTGATACGGAATCCCCCGTCGTTGTGCCTCGGCTTTCACTCGGTCGAGCTGGCCTTGTGGCAGGCGCATATTGACGCGTGCGTCCTTGCTGCCCAATTCGAATCGCAGCGGCTTAAACTGTGAGAAATCCAGATCCGACAGGTCCTGATCGAGAAAATCCTCAAGTTCCCTGTCGGTCGTCATGCGGGGAACTTTGCGAGACATAACGTTGCGCTTCCTTCTTGTGCATGTAGCGGGCCGTCAAAGGTCGAATGACGATTTCGGCGCCAATGGAACGAAAGGTGAAGCCCACGAAAACAGGTCGGCCATCCGGGTCCGCCCCTACAGCAATGAACCGGTCTTCAACATGAGAGTGTCGCAAATCCGGCGCAACGAGCGCGTCTCGGAGCACAAACTCGATATTCTCCTTGCTGACTCCGTGCTTGCCGCACTTCGGCCAGTTGCCATCATCCCATTCCACACCATGGTTCATTTTGTATGCACCTTTGTGTGTACAAAATCAACTCCCGGGGCTGACCGCCGTCATGATCTCCGCCGCCGCCAGCGCCGCGATGACCGCCGGCCGCTTGTCGTTGACCGCGCCGCCGCCGATCGGCGACACCAGTCGCGCGAAACGCGTCTCGTTGCCGCCGGCTTCGCGAAAGTACCAGCTGCGGAACGTTGCCTTCTTGGTCTGCGAGCCGATCATCCCGACATAGGCCGCGTCCTCGCGCTTCAGCGCCTCCGCGACGATCAGGAAATCGAGTGCGTGGTCATGTGTCAGCACGACGAAGGCCGAGCCTGCGGGCGCCTCGCGCACCGCTTCTTCCGGCACCGGCGTCAGCAGGGTCCCGACCTCCGCCGGCATCCCCTCCAGCGCGTCCGCGCGTGTCTCGACCACCATCACGCGAAGTGGCAGCAGGCTGAGCGCCGCCGCCAGCGCATGCCCAACATGGCCGCCGCCGAACAGGTAGACATGCGGGCGCAGCGCATCCTCGGCCGCCACCCGCTCCGGGATCGCCGCGCGCAATTCCTCGTCGACGAGTGCGATGTC
>JAUYMV010000133.1 GCA_030698645.1 Mesorhizobium sp. | reverse complement strand
GGCAGCAGATAGCCCCAGGTGCCGAACAGCACGTCGACCGGCGTCAGTCCGGCGACACCCGTCGCGAAGACATGGTCGAGCGCCGGGAAGCCTACGCCGGGGGACAGTCGCACGCCGCGAAACCCGAGCGCCGCGCGCCGGTTCCGCCGATGCGCGGCAAGCAGCGTCTCGATGAACCGGTAAGGATAGATGACGTCGTCGTCGACGACGATCAGCACCGACTCGGGCTCGAGCTTCAGCGCTGGCAGGAGTTTCGTCGCCGGCCCCTCGTCGTCGCAGCGGATGGCGTCGATGCCGGCCGGCAGATTCAGCGTCGCGGGATCGGGATAGGGCTCGCCCTTGCGCGACCGGAGCGGCAGGGCGAGCACGATGCGATCCGCCGGGACGGACTGGTCGATCAGGCTCTGCAGCACGGGTCGCAGCATTCCGGCGCGCGGCGGAATCGTCGTCAGGCTGACCACGACGCGCTCCTCGCGCGGGGGAACCGTCGGTTGCCTGAATGTCCGCCGGCCGAGCCGAGCCGCCCGCCACAGCGTACGCGCCAGGCCCGCTGGCGGGGTGTTGCGGAACCGGTGCAGGATCCGCCGCGCCTCGCGCATTATGCGATTGCCCGTGCCGCCGGCCGGATCAGCCATCGGATACGGGCGGGACGCCTGTCCGCCAGGTCTGGGTCATCGGCAATTGTATCAAGGCAGGCCCGCGCAATCGTCACTGTTGGACGTGCATCTCGCATTTATCGTCGGAACGCGCAAACAAATGGTGCCGTTTCGGCCTTGCGCCGGAAAACCGCGGCGGTCTAGAAGCGGTCCTCGCATCCGCCCGCGGATGCGATGTCGCGCGCTTTTTTCCGAACGGTTCGCGAAGACTTTGCCAGGGAGACGTTGCGGATGTTCGAGGCGTTTCAGGAACTGATCATGGCGGATGCCGCCACGACCCGCTTCGCCATCGGCTACATTTCCTGTCTGCTCGCGCTCTACGCGGCGAGCGCCGTCTATGCGCATGCCGTCCCGCCGCGCTCCGCGCCGAAATCGGTCGTCAAGCCGGCCGGCAAATCCGAAGGCGGCTCCAGGATCCAGCGCACCGCGAAGGCGGTTGCCGTCGGTTTCGCCCATTGGGTCGCCTCGCTGAACATCACACCGAACCAGATCACGTTCGTCGGTCTCGCACTCGTCGTCTTCAACTGCGTCTTCTATGCTTGGCACCGGGACCCGTTCCTGTTCGGAACCAGCCTGATCGTCGCCTATCTGTTCGATACGCTGGACGGCGTCGTCGCAAGGGCGCAGGGCACATCCAGCAAGTTCGGCGGCTATCTCGACGCCGTCGTCGATCGCTATCAGGAAGTCGCGACCTACCTCGTCATCGGCTGGGTCACGCAGATGTGGCTGCCCGTCTTCCTGGTCATCACCGGGTCCATGCTGACGAGCTACAACAAGGCGCGCGCCGCCATCGAGATCCCGGTCGACAACAAGGGCTGGCCGGATCTGCTCGGCAAGCCGACGCGCCTGTTTATCCTCTGCGTCGCGCTGATCGGCGACGCCAATCTGCCCTGGCTGCTTCCCTTCACCCTGTGGTCGCTGGCGGCGATGACGCATTTCACCGCCTTGCAGCGCACCTTCCGCAGCTATCTCCTGATCGAGGCCGAAAGCGGCGCGGCGTCGGGCGTGCGCACCAGCGGCGCAAGAGGGTGAGCCGGCGTGGCTGACGCGGGCGTCACGGAGGTGCGCATGCCGACGCTGCGCGGCATGCTGGCCGCGCCGCATCAGGCGATCGCGCTGGTGTTCGGCCTCGGCCTGTCGCGTTTCTGGCCGGGCACTCTCGGGACGCTGGCGGGATTTGCCCTCTTCGCCGCGCTCCAGCCCGTGCCGCCGCTCGTTCGCGTCGCGCTCTACGTGCTGCTCGTCGGCCTCGCCTCCTGGGCAAGCCAGCGCACCGGCGACGATCTCGGCCGGCAGGATCACAATTCGATTGTCGTCGACGAGACGCTCGGCATGAGCCTCGTCCTGGAATTCGTCGCGCCCGGCGCGCTGATATTCGTTGCCGCCTTCCTGCTGTTTCGCCTGTTCGACGTCTGGAAGCCGTGGCCGGTCTACCTGGCGCATCGCAACCACGCGGGCGGCTTCTATGTCGTGCTCGACGACCTTCTCGCCGCCGTCTACGCCGGGCTCGTCGCGCGCTTCGTCGTCATGCCGCTGTTGCCCTGAAATGGCCGCTGCGCGCCTCGAAGTCTACCTGACGGCCGATGTCGAGCCGGATTGCCCGCCTTACCTGTGGACCTGGCGCGGCATCGAGGAGGGCATGCCGAAACTGCTCGACCTGTTCGACGCGGAATCCGTCCTTGGCACGTTCTTCGTCACCGGCGACACCGCCGAACACTACCCCGGATGCGTCGCCGACATCGCGGCGCGCGGCCACGAGGTCGGCTGCCACGGCTTCAGCCATCAATCCTTCGCCACTTTCGACGAAGCGCGCGCACGCTCCGAGATCGTCCGCACCAACGAAATCCTGCGCGCCTTCGCCCCGGTGACCTCGTTTCGCGCGCCCTACCTCACCTTGCCGGAAAAATTCCTGCCGCTACTCGCCGCGGACGGAATACGGACCGATTCCTCGCGCGGCAGATACAAGTGGAAGCAGGCGGCGAGCACGTCCGCGCCCGGCGTCGCGCGCCTGGCGGCTTCGATCCCGCCGAGCGTCCTGCGGCTGCCGGCGCTCGTGCGCAATCCCTGGCTCGCCATGCTGCGCGGGCCGGTGGTCCTCTTCGTCCATCCCTGGGAGTTCGTAGACCTGACGCGCGCCGCCATTCCCCTCGACTGCCGGTTCCGCACCGGCGAGCCGGCGCTCCACGATCTTCGCGACACGATCCGCTGGTTCAGGGACGCAGGCGCCTCGTTCCGCCGCGTCGCCGACTATCGCCCGCCCGCCTGAAGCCTGTCTCGATAGAGCCGGATATGTTCGGCCGCCAGGTTGCTCCAGTCGTAGCGGGCGATGCTGGCATCCGGCCGCGAGAGGCGGGCGAGGCGCGTCCCGTCGAGCGCAAGCGCCGCGAGCGCCTGCGCCATCTTCTGGTCGCTCTGGGTCAGGATCCCCGAAACGTCGTCGGTGACGAAATCCGCGATGCCGGTCCGCGCATGCGCCACGACCGGCAGGCCGGACGCCCGCGCCTCCAGCGCAGCGATGCAGAACGCCTCCTTGATCGACGGCATCACGAAGACCGAACTGTCGGCATAGAGCGCCTTGAGCCGGTCGGGCGTCTGCCACCCCACCAGATCGACGCTGCCGGCAACGCCGCGCGTCGCGATATAGCGCCTGAGCGGGCCCTGGAGATCGCCCTCCCCGGCGATGGTGAGCGAAAGCTCCCGGCCGCCCAGCGCCGCGAGGCGTGACGCCTCGGCAAAGATGTCGATGAGCGCGAACGGGCGCTTGCGCGGCTGCAGGCGCATCGCCGACACGATGCGGAACGGACCCCCGGCAGGCGGATCGCGCGGCTCGCCTTGCCAGAATCCCTGCTCGAATCCGTTCGGCAGGATGGCGACCTGCCTGTCCGGCAGTCCGCAGCGCACCTGGCCGGCAACGAGATTGCTGACCGCCGACAGGCTGATGTTGCCTTTCGACCAGCCGGCAAACCGGTCGATCAGCGACAGCACCCGCGGCATCGTCCGCATGACCGAATGAAACGTCACCTCGACCGGCAGCCCGAGCCCGAGCGCGGCCGGCGCGGCGGCCAGGCAGAACGGCGCCACGATGCTGGCGTGGATATGAACCATGTCGTAGCCGCCAGCCGACAGGCAGTCGCTGAGATGCCCGACCAGGCGGGGCGAGACGGCGAGTTCCGCCCACGGCAGGCGCAGGCCGGCGACGCGGTCGATCGCGATACCGTCGATCTCGGGCGGCCCCGGGAAGCTGGTCACGATGGCGGCCTCGACGCCCTGAAGGCGAAGCTGCGTGGCGAGCGCCTG
>JAUYMV010000116.1 GCA_030698645.1 Mesorhizobium sp. | reverse complement strand
AGCAGCAGGAAGCCGGCGGCGATCCGGTCGTTGACGAAATGGCCGCGCGTTCCGAACAGCTCCACCCAGCCGTAATTGTCGACGAAGGCCTGGCCGAAATCGGCAGGACCGTAGGTCTGGCCCCAGGCGAGCCGCGCGCCGCGTTCGGCGAGCAGCCGCGCCATCGGCTCGGTGGCGGCATCGGCGATCGCCGCGCACGCGTCGAGGTGGCGCAGGCAGGCGAGCGGCGCGGACGCGAGCGGCCGCTCCTCCATGTCCCAGTCGATCCCGGCGACGAAGCTTCGCGCGGGCTCGCCGAGCGTTGACAGAAAGTCCTGCATCTCGCCCAAAAGGTCCTGTGCGATCTTTCCCATGCGACCCTCCCGGAGCATCAATCCGCGCACAACGGTTGAACCGATTGCTCGATTGCGCGACCCCGCCAATTCACTAGACTGCCGGGCGATCAAAGAAAATAGCCGTGGGAGGCACGCCATGGATGCAAGCGTCGGCCCTGCGAGCGCGGCCCAGTTCGACCTCAACGACGACCAGCGCGCCATCCAGGAGATGATCGGGGCCTTCGCGGAAGAGCGCGTGGCGCCGAACGCGCTCGACTGGGACAGGAACCGCCATTTCCCCGCCGATGTGGTGCGCGAGACCGCGCCGCTCGGCCTCGGCGGCATCTATGTCGGCGAGGATGTCGGCGGCTCCGGCCTCGGCCGCCTCGACGCCGTGCTGATCTTCGAGGCGCTGGCCAGGGCCTGCCCGGCCTTCTCCGCCTTCATCTCGATCCACAACATGGCCGCACGCATGATCGACACATTCGCCAGCGAGGAGCAGCGCCAGCGCTTCCTGCCGAAGCTGACCTCGATGGAATGGCTGGCAAGCTATGCGCTGACCGAGCCCGGCGCCGGCTCCGACGCCGCCGCGCTCTCCACCCGCGCGACGCGCGGTCCCGGCCACGGCGCGGACTATGTGCTGAACGGCACCAAGCAGTTCATCTCGGGCGCCGGCGACAACGATATCTACGTCGTCATGGCGCGCACCGGACAGGATGGCCCGAAGGGCGTCTCGACCTTCGTCGTGCCGAAAGATGCGCCCGGCCTCTCCTTCGGCGCCATCGAGAGCAAGATGGGCTGGCACATGCAGTCGACGCGCCAGGTCGTCTTCCAGGACTGCAAGGTGCCGGCCGAAAACCGCATCGCAGACGAAGGCATGGGCTTTCGCATCGCGATGGCCGGCCTCGACGGCGGCCGGCTCAACATCGCCGCCTGCTCGCTCGGCGGCGCGCAGTCCGCGCTCGACAAGGCGCTCGCCTATGCGTCGGAACGCAAGGCCTTCGGCCAGGCGATCAACCAGTTCCAGGGGCTGCAATTCAAGCTCGCCGACATGGAGACCGAACTGCAGGCCGCCCGCGTCATGCTCTATGCGGCCGCCGCCAAGCTCGACCGCAAGGCGCACGATGCCGGAAAATGGTCGGCGATGGCCAAGCGTTTCGTCACCGACACCGGCTTCCGCGTCGCCAACGACGCGCTGCAGGTGTTCGGCGGCTACGGCTATCTGCACGACTACGGCGTCGAGAAACTGGTCCGCGACCTGCGTGTGCACCAGATCCTGGAAGGCACCAACGAGATCATGCGGGTGATCGTGGCAAGGCATATGATTGGGAAATATCGGCAGTCGGCAGTCGGCAGTCGGCAGTCGGCAGTCGGCAGTCGAGGTGATGATCTGTAGGCAGCACTCACGTTCAATCCGTTCTACCATCTAAACCTGCCCTTGCCCCCCATTCCCTACCCGACTGCCGACTGCCTATTGCCGACTGCCGATCTTTCAACCCGGAGGACTCCGCCAATGACATCCATCGCCTTCATCGGCCTCGGCAACATGGGCAATCCCATGGCGGCAAACCTCGTCAAGGCCGGGCACACAGTGTTCGGCTTCGATCTCGTGCCGGAGAACCTCGCGACGGCGCGCGACAATGGCGTCACCATCATGGCGAACGCGCCGGCGGCGGTGAAGGAGGCCGAGGTCGTCGTTACCATGCTGCCGGCCGGCAAGCATGTCCTGTCGGTCTATGAGAGCATCGCGCCGGCGGCGGCCAAGGGCACGCTGTTCATTGACTCCTCCACCATCGACGTCGCCTCCGCGCGGCACGCCCATGCGATCGCCGCCAGACACGGCATACTGTCGATCGACGCGCCTGTGTCGGGCGGAACGGGCGGGGCATCGGCCGGGACGCTGACCTTCATGGCCGGCGGCGCGGCGGACGCCTTCGCCAGGGCCGAGCCCGTCCTGAAGCCGATGGCCGGCCGCATCGTGCATTGCGGCGACGCCGGCTCCGGCCAGGCGGCGAAGATCTGCAACAACATGATCCTCGGCATCTCGATGATCGGCGTCGCGGAGGCCTTCGTGCTGGCCGAAAAGCTCGGCCTGTCGCATCAGGCGCTGTTCGACGTGGCGTCGACCTCGTCCGGCCAGTGCTGGTCGCTGACGACCTATTGCCCGGTGCCGGGCCCGGTGCCCAATTCGCCGGCCAACCGCGACTACAAGCCGGGGTTCGCGGCGGCGCTGATGCTGAAAGACCTGAAACTCGCGCAGGAGGCGGCGACCGCGGCAGGCGCCGTCACGCCGCTCGGCGCGGAAGCGGCGCAGCTCTATGCGCTGTTCAATGCGCAGGGCGGCGGCGATACCGACTTCTCCGGCATCATCCGCTTCCTGCGCGGTGACGCAGCGTAAGTCTCGGGGCCTGCATCTTTTTTCGCGCGCAGCTCAGAAAAAGCCCGAATTCAGGTTTGCTTAAGCTCTCGATAACCGCGCGGTAACGATGTTCCTCTAGAACGGACCTCGAGGCGGACATGAACTTCCGCCCGGCGCTCCGGATCAGGTCTCGCGTACCGGAGCCCGCAAGTTCTAAGTGTAAAGTGTAGTCGCGTGCCATGCGTATCTGGCAAAGCCGCGTCCCGGTCCGGGCGCGGTTTTTGCGTTTGCGCTACTGTTTCGGCGGCGCCGAAACGTTGCGCAGCGCTACAAATCCACCGGCGCGTTCGGAATCTGCAGCTTGTCGGGATTCGCGATCACGATCGGCACGTCGGTGCCCTCGACCGAGACAAACAGCAGACGCAATCGCCATACACCGCCGCTCCGCACCGCCTGGGAAATCACCCTGCCATTGCCGCTTTCGCCCGAGATCGGGATGCTGAACTGCGCCGCACCGGTCCCGCCGGCCTGGACCGCGATGTTGCCGAACACCCAGAACGGCGTTTCGACGGTTTCGCCGATCGCCTGGCGGACACGCGCGTCGTCGCGCACGGCCTGCATCGTCATCTGGTAGGGCTCGCTGCCCTTCACCGCCCAGAGAATGCTGTAGGCGAGCGCCGCGGCGGCAATCAGGGCCGCGGCCCAGATCAGCAGTCCGGCGATCGCCCAGCGACGTTGCGTCTGCCTGAAATGC
>JAUYMV010000115.1 GCA_030698645.1 Mesorhizobium sp. | reverse complement strand
GGCAGCAGGACATTTCGACCTTCGACCGTCACCCGGTTGCCGAACGGCTTCAGAGTTTCTTCCACCAGATCCGCAAAAGGAGTGGACGTCCAGCCACCACGCGCAACGACGTAGTTCGAACGCGCGAGCGCGTTCAAGCGGTCGCTGAAGGACCTACGGGCCAGCTGCGGGTCGGCATTGGAGTTGAACGTCTGGCTGGCCATGCTGTTGACCAGTTGCAGCATGTTTCCAGCGCGGTGCGCCATTTCCCGGACAAGCAGCAGCCGGTGATCCGCCGCCTCCGCGTGCCTCGCGGCCCCCGCCACGATATGGGCAAGCGACTGGAGAAACTCGGCATCGGTGTGATCGAAGTCGCGGACATCGCATGAATGTATGCCGAACACGCCAAACGGGCGTGTGCCCGAGCCGGGAATGACGACAGATATACCGCTTCGGACTTTGTGGTCATGCAGAAGCTGAGGCCCGCTGAACCGTGTTTCGGTCAACAGATCGCCGACGATCACCGGTTCATTTGCCAGCAGCGTAAAGCCCGCCTGGGAGGCGTCATCGATGCCGACTTTGCCCTGGCCGACGAGCCCCTCCTGCCATCCCAGCCCGGCACGCAGCACGAGGTGATCCGCGGAATCGGCGAACTGCAATATCTTCGTCAGGGGAACGTGGAGCACCTCGGCGGCAACTAGCGCAGCCGCATCGATGACTTTCTGCAGATCGCCCTCGTTGAGTGCAAACGAACCGAAGCGCGCGACAGCGTGCTGTTGTGCCAGTCGCCGCCGCAGCTGATGCTCGTTACGGACACGTTCGGACACATCCAGGCATATTCCCGTGAGATACCGGGCCCCGTCGGGCGCCGTCGTCAGGCCGCCGGCCGTCTCGATCCAGATTTCGCGCTCATTGGGGCGAGGAGCAGTGCGGTAGACGGCGCGATAGGGCGCCCCGCTCTCGATGCTGGTGGCGATCTTTTTCCAGACGCCCTCGGCGTCGTCGGGATGGAGATCCCGCTGGAAACTCGAAAGGGTTCCGTCGAACGAGCCATCAGGGAGGTGATGGACGCTTTCGAGATTTCGTGTCCAGTCGAGTTGGTCGGTGTCGACCCGCCATCGCCAGACACCCGCTCCCCCCAGGCGCAGCCCGTCCTCGAGTGCGCTGGCCTCGGACAGGAAGGAGGGTGCTACGATCTCGTCATTGGCGTCATTGCTCATGACTTCGAATGTAATGCATCGCCTGGAAAAAGACATGCCGCGTCAACCGCCTGACGCGAGGCTGGAAAGCGCTCAATCTAGTCGATATCCGCCACGACCTGGCCGGCGCTGCCTTCGATGCGCTGTGACAGCGACGCTTCCATGAATTCGTCAAGATCGCCGTCGAGCACGGCGGACGGATTCGAGCTTTCGACGCCGGTTCGCAGGTCCTTGACCATCTGATAAGGCTGCAGCACGTAGGAGCGGATCTGGTGGCCCCAGCCGATGTCGCTCTTCGACGCCTCGGTGGCGTTGGCGGCCGCCTCGCGTTTCTTCAGCTCTTCCTCATAGAGCCGCGAGCGCAGCATTTCCCAGGCCTTGGCCTTGTTCTTGTGCTGCGAGCGCTCGGCCTGGCAGGCGACCGCGATACCGGTTGCAAGATGGGTGATGCGGACCGCCGAATCCGTCGTGTTGACGTGCTGGCCGCCGGAACCCGACGAGCGGTAGGTGTCGATGCGGACGTCGGATTCGTTGACGTCGATCTCGATCGTGTCATCGATGACCGGATAGACCCAGATGCTCGAAAACGAGGTGTGGCGCCGTGCATTGGAATCGAATGGCGAGATACGCACCAGGCGATGGACGCCGGATTCGGTCTTCAGCCAGCCATAGGCATTGTGGCCCTTGATGAGCAGGGTCGCGGACTTGATACCGGCCTCTTCGCCGTCATGCACTTCGAGCACTTCGACCTTGAATTTGCGGCGCTCGGCCCAGCGGGTGTACATGCGCAGCAGCATGTTGGCCCAGTCCTGGCTCTCGGTGCCGCCAGCGCCGGCATGGACTTCTAGATAGGTGTCGTTGGAATCGGCCTCGCCCGAGAGCATGGTCTCGATCTGGCGCGCCTTGATCTCGCCAGCCAGCGAGCGGATCGCGGCCTCCGCCTCGTCGACGATGCCCTGGTCGCCCTCCTCGCCGCCCATCTCGATCAGTTCGATGTTGTCATCGAGCGCGCGCGTGACATCGATCACGGCCTTGATGCCGTCCTCGAGGCTCTGACGCTCGCGCATCAGTGTCTGGGCTTCCTGTGGATTGTTCCAGAGATCGCCGTCCTCGGCGCGGACGTTCAGATATTCGAGGCGCTTGTTTGCCTGATCCCAGTCAAAGATGCCTCCTCAGCAGGCTTATGGCCTGCCTGATCTCGTCGACAAGTTTCTCGGTCTCGGCGCGCATGGCTGCGATGATGTCCTGAGGCTGGGCAATCGGTGGTGAATCGGCGCGGAACATAGGGACGGGGTGCCAAGGTGTAAAGGCGCGAAGCGGAGCCCGGCCCGTGAAACTTCGGCAACACCCGCAGCGCTTCCAGGAAAGGCGCGTCGACTCCAACCGGCGCGCGCTTCGGGGCTGTCGGCTGAACCCGGCCGCCGTCAGTACAATCCGCCGCCGCCGGTCTGGATCGCCTTGCTGGCGGATGGCGAGATTTCCTCCGCCGATTCGGAGGAGAATTCGCTGCCGATCACCCAATAGGTGTCGGCTGGGCCAGTCCCGGGCTTGAAGGCTTCCATGATCGTGCCCGCCTCGCCCGCCGTGGCGCGCATGCCGGTCTTGCGGTTGATGGCGATCAGGTTCATGCCTTCCGGAACACGGAACTCGACCGGCCGCGCGTCCTTGAGTGCCTCGGCGATGAATTCCTTGAAGATAGGCGCCGCCAGGCCGCCGCCGGTAGAGCCCTTGCCCATCGGAACCGGATTGTCGTAGCCCATGAACACGCCGACGACGAGATCCGGCGTATAGCCGACGAACCAGGCGTCCTTCTCCTCGTTGGTGGTGCCGGTCTTGCCGGCGATCGGCCGGCCGAGATCGGACAGGATAACGGCGGTGCCGCGTTGAATGACGCCCTGCATCATCGAGGTGATCTGGTAGGCGGTCATCGGGTCGAGCACCTGTTCGGCATTGTCGACGAGCTCCGGCTCCGGCTGCTCGGACCAGCTCGTCGCCACGCAGCCTTCGCAGCCGCGCTCGTCGTGCTTGAACACCGACTTGCCGTAGCGGTCCTGGATGCGGTCGATCAGCGAGGGCTTAATCTGCTTGCCGCCATTCGCCATGATCGCGTAGCCCGACACCATGCGCATGACCGTGGTTTCGCCGGAGCCAAGCGCCATCGGCAGATAGGGCGCCAGATTGTCGTATATGCCGAAGCGTTCGGCATATTCGACGACGAGCTTCATGCCCATGTCGCTGGCGAGGCGGACGGTCATCAAATTGCGCGAGCGCTCGATGCCCGCGCGAAGGGTGGATGGGCCTGCCGACTCGCCGCCATAGTTCTTCGGCGTCCACACCTGCTTGCCCTGAGTGATGGTTATCGGCGCATCCAACACGACGGAGGCCGGCGTGTAGCCGTTGTCGAGGGCCGCGGCATAGACGAACGGCTTGAACGAGGAACCCGGCTGGCGCATCGCCTGGGTGGCACGGTTGAACTCCGAGCTCGAATAGGAGAAGCCGCCGACCATCGCCAGCACGCGGCCGGTATGCGGATCCATGGCGACCATCGCGCCCTCGACCTCGGGCGGCTGGCGCAGCAGCCAGCCGCCGCCGTCCGGCTTCTGCTCCACATAGACCACATCGCCGGGCTTCAGCACTTCGGCCGGCGACTTCGCCTTGACGCGCTTGCCGTCGACCAGATGGCGCATCGCCCAGGCCATGTCCTCGGTGGGAACCGTCGCGATATCGCGCGCCGCCGAGAGGGCGTCGGAGACCTCGCGGCCAGGCTGCAGGCCAAGCGACAGGCCCGCGTCGGATGCTTCGAGCACGACGGCGAGACGCCATTCGGGAACGTCCGACAAGGCCTTCACCTTGCCCAGTTCGACCCCCCAGTCGCCCGCCATGTCGATCGTGGTGACCGGCTTGCGGAAACCGCGGAGCGTATCGAACTTCATCAGGCCGTTGTGCAACGCCTTGCGTGCGATCACCTGCATCTTCGGATCGATGGTGGCGCGCACCGACAGGCCGCCCTCGTAGAGCGCCTTTTCGCCATAGCGGGCGATGATCTGGCGGCGCACTTCCTCGGTGAAGTATTCGCCGGCGAAGAGATAGGTTCCGCTGCGGCGCGGCTTGACGTCGAGGCCCGTCGCCTTCGCCTTTTCGCCATCCGCCGCCGTCACGTAGCCATTGTCGACCATCTGGTCGATGACCCAGTTGCGCCGTTCGATCGCGCGCTCGGTGTATCTGAACGGATGGTAGTTCGACGGTCCCTTCGGCAGCGCCGCCAGATAGGCGGCTTCCGCGACCGTGAGTTCGTTGACCGACTTGTCGTAGTAAGTCAGCGCGGCGCCGGCGATGCCGTAGGAGCCGAGTCCGAAGAAGATCTCGTTCAGGTAGAGTTCGAAGATCCGGTCCTTCGAATAGGCCTGCTCGATGCGGAACGACAGTATCATCTCGCGGATCTTGCGGTCATAGCTCTGCGTGGCGTCGAGTAGGAAGTTCTTGGCGACCTGCTGCGTGATGGTGGAGGCGCCGACGGGGCGGCGGCCGGAGCCCATATTGCGCAGATTGGTCACCACGGCGCGGCCAAGGCCCATGATGTCGATGCCGGGGTGCTGGTAGAAATTCTTGTCCTCGGCAGACAGGAACGCCGCCTTGACACGGTCGGGAACCGCCTGGATCGGCAGGAACAGACGTCGCTCCTTGGCGAATTCCGCCATCAGCGCGCCGTCCGAGGCATGGATGCGCGTCGTCACCGGGGGTTCGTATTTGGCCAGCACCGCGTAGTCGGGCAAATCCTTGGTCAGATTGCCGACATAGATGGCAACTCCGCCCGCGACCAGAAGGGCGAGCGCGATTCCGACGCCAAAGAAATACCCGATCAGCCGTATCATGCACGCTCCATTTCCGGTCCGGGTAATTCCGGCAAGGCGCCGCAATCGGTCGCCCGGCATGTCTTGCTCACGCCATGGATGCTGATTGCCCGCCGCTTGTGGGCAAAATGCGGCGACAATCGCCGGTCGGCGGGGCTTCGGGCAACAAATCCGGCTATTGTTGTCAGATTACAACGCAACGTTTTGTGGAGGTGCCCGTGCCTGATCATCCGCCGGCCCCGAGACGCGCCGATGCAAAGCCCGTGATCGCCGACGAAATGCTCTTGACCGCCTTCTTGCGCCATTCGGGATCGATCAGCCGTTCCTCGTCGCGGGCATTTGACAGATAGCCGAGTTCGACCAGAACGGATGGCACGTCGGGCGCGCGCAACACCTTGAAGCCCGCCTGGCGATGCGGATTCTTGATCAGTTCGATGGCGCTCGACAATTGGCCAACGAGCGATCGCGCGAATCGGATTGAGAAGGCATGCGTCTCGCGCCGCGCGAGGTCGGCGAGTATGTCGACGACCTGGCGATTCTCCCCGCCATCGTCGACGCCGGCGACCGAATCGGCCAGGTTCTCGCGTTCTGCGAGCGCCTTGGCCTCGGCATCCGACGCCCGATCGGAGACGGTGTAGACCGTCGCGCCATGCACGCCACGCACACCGATCGTGTCGGCGTGGATCGAGATGAACAGGTCGGCGCCCGCCTGGCGCGCAATACGCACGCGGTCGTCGAGACGCAGGAATTCGTCCTTATCGCGCGTCATGATGATATTGTACGTGCCGGTCGCTTCCAGCAGCGCCTTCAATTCGAGGCCGAACGCGAGCGTGATCTCCTTTTCGATGGTGCCTGCCGCACTTTCCGCCCCGCCGTCGATGCCGCCATGGCCCGGATCGATGGCGATGGTGAATTTTCGCGGCGCCGATCCGGCAGTCGCCACAAGCCGGTCGCCCTTCGGGGCGGCGCTGGTTGAGCCGGTCTTGTCGGCTTGAATCGACAGGGCCGTGTCGAATACGGCGGCGGATGCGGCGGCCATATCGACCACCAGCCGGAAGCCGGGCGACGTCTCGTTGGCCAAGACCTGCAGGGCTTCGACGGCGAACGGCCCCTTGCCGCTGATGATCAGCCTGGAACGGCCTTCTTCCAGATGCCCGTAGCGCACGCCTGTCACCAGGCCGCGCGGTTTGAGATCGCCCTGATCTATCGCGAAGACACTTTCGGGAAGGTCGATGACGATGCGGTGCGGCCCGCGCAAGAGGAACCATTTGACGGTCGGTTCGCGGTCGAAATGCAGCACAATTCGGGTGCGGGCCGCGTCGCCGGCCATCTTGAAACCCGAAGCGCGGTAGAGGTCGCCGGCAGACGGCGCCGCATAGGCGGCCGGGGTCGACTGCAGCATGGCGAGCAACAAGAGGCAGGCGAACGCCCAGCGCATGTGCGCATGGCCGCGTTTTCCGGCATCCTGCTTTTCGGCCATTGCGATGGTCACGTGCCGCGATCCTGCCTTTTCATGCGCCCGGCGCAAAGCCCTTGATGCCAAGGCGTTAACGATTCCTATCGCCATATGGTTAATCAAGCCTTGCCTGGCCGCCCCCTCGGCAAGCGCTTTCCGGTCCGTTTGCCGGCGTGGAGAATTGGGTTGCCATTGCCCGTGGCAGATCATAAAAGCAACGTCGGGTCACTTCAATGCCCGAGACTCGGCGACGCCACAGCCTTCATTCTCCTCACGATGCAGGCATGACACAGGCGCCATTCGCGGTTTCGATTTTCGGCGGAAGCGATTTATT
>JAUYMV010000104.1 GCA_030698645.1 Mesorhizobium sp. | reverse complement strand
GACATCTTCGCCAAGCCCGCGAAACAGCGTCATCGCCATGTGGCAGTGCGGATTGACCATGCCCGGCATGACGACCGCGCCCGCCGCATCGACGATCTCCGTGTCGGGCAGGTCCGGGGCGGGCGAGGGGCCGAGCGAATGGATCGTGTCGCCCTCGACGCGGACCCAGCCCGATTCGATGACCGGCATGCCGGTCGTGCAGGGCAGAAGGAGGGCGTTCGTGATGACGGTGGTCATGTGGCCGGCTGGCCAGAACGGCGTGGATTCATGAGACTTACTCCACCCCCAGGACGCAGCATTGTTCCGCCACAGGCACGAGACTGGCGGCGACGCCGGGTTCCAGCGGCGTCGACAGCGCGCCGTTCGCGACGAGATGCCCGGCCGGGCTCTCGCACTGGTATTGGTAGGCGCGGCCGAGATAGGTGCGCAAGCCGAGCGTCGCGGGCAGACCGGCCGCGCCCGCGTCTTTCGACACCGCCAGACCATCGGCGCGGCAGGCGAGCACGAAGGCGTCCGGGATCGGCCCCATGCGTTCCTGCGACAGGATCAACCGCGCGCCGCCGGCGGCCTCCGCCGTCACGTTCGCGCCATCGCGTGCCACGACCCGCATCGCGATCAGGTTCTCGAAGCCGACGAAGCGCGCCACGAAGGCGTTGGCCGGTTTCTGGTAGAGCACCTCGGGCGTGTCGAACTGCATGATCCGGCCGGCATGCATGATCGCCACGCGGTCGGAGATCGAGAAAGCCTCCTCCTGATCGTGCGTGACATAGACCGATGTCGTGCCGTTGGCGCGCTGCAGCTGGCGGATCTCGACGCGCATGTCGACGCGCAGCTTGGCGTCGAGATTGGACAGCGGCTCGTCGAACATCAGCAGCGGCGGCTCGATGACCAGCGCTCGCGCCAGCGCCACGCGCTGCTTCTGCCCGCCGGAGAGCGCGCCTGGCAGGCGGTCGGCGAGCGTTGCGAGACCGACGCGCTCCAGCATCGCGCGCGCGCGTTTTTCCCTCTCCGCGCCCGCGACGCCACGCTGCTTGAGGCCGAAGCCGACATTGTCGAGCACTGTCAGATGCGGAAACAGCGCATAGTTCTGGAACACCAGTCCGATGTCGCGGCGATAGGCCGGCAGTTTCGTCAGGTCGCGCCCGCCGAGCGTGATCGTGCCGGCGGTCGGCTCGAGGAATCCGGCGACGAGCCGGAGCGTGGTGGTCTTGCCGCAGCCCGAAGCGCCGAGCAGCGAGACGAGTTCGCCCGCCGCCACCGACAGCGATAGGTCTTCCAGCACCCTGGTCGTCCCGTAGTGCGCGGTCAGGTTGTCGATGGCGAGAGGCTGCGTCATGCGGGATTCTTCACTTGGCGAGGAAGGTCAGGCCGAGCGTCCGCTCGACGATCGCCATGACGGCGACGGTGAGGAACATCAGCAGCACCGAGACCGACGCGATCGTCGGGTCGAAGAACTGCTCGACATGGGCGAGGATCTGGATCGGCAAGGTGGAAATGCCGGGTCCGGTCAGGAACAGCGAGGTCGAGACGTCGTTGATCGAGGTGATGAAGGCGAGGATGAAGGCGGCGACCACGCCGGAGCGCACGTTCGGCAGGACGATCGTGAAAAAGGTCTTCAAGGGTGGCGAGCCAAGGCTGACGGCTGCCTCCTCGATCGAGAAGTCGAACGATGCGAGGCTGGCGCTGATCACGCGCACCGCATAGGGCAGGACGAGCAGCGTATGGCCGACCAGCAGCGTGGCGAAGATCGGCGTTCCGAACCCGACCGCGACCGACTTCAGGAGTGAGAATCCGAGCACGATCTCCGGCACCAGGATCGGCAGCACGAACAGGGTCGACAGCCACGACGGCAGCTGGATGCGGTATCGGTTGAGCGCATAGGCGGCGGGGATGCCGACGATGAGCGCCAGCGCGGTGGCCAGTACCGCGAGTTGCAGGCTGGTCACGATGGTGCGCCGGAAGGCGCTGATCTCGAAAATGTTCTCGAACCAGCGCAGCGTCAGTCCCTGCGGCGGGAAGGTCAGGTAGGTCGTGTCGGAGAGCGAGGCGCCGATGACGATGATCAGCGGTCCGGTCAGGAAAATGTAGACCAGGATGGTGAAACCGATCAGGCCGGGGTGAATGCGGTTTGGCATCACGTCGCCATCGGATTGAGTCGCCTGGCGACGCGGCTCATGGCCAGCACGACGGTGATGGTGATGACCACCATGATGGCCGCGATGGTCGACGCGCCGACCCAGTCGAAGGCGACCATGGCGCGCTGGTACATCAGCGTCCCCATCACCATCTGGCGCTCGCCGCCGAGCAGCTGCGGCGTCGCATAGGCGGTGAACGAGCCTGTGAACACCAGCACCGCGCCGACGATCAGCCCGGGTACCGCGAGCGGGAAGATCACCTGGCGGAAGGTCGCGGCCGGCGAGGCGCCGAGCGAGCTCGACGCCTGGATGACGTCCTCGGGAATGTTCTCCAGCACGCCGACCAGCGTCAGGATCATCAGCGGCACGAAGAGATAGACCATCGCCACGATGACCGCGCCCTGGGTGTAGAGCATCGACAGCGGCTCGGCGATCAGGCCGAGCCCGGTCAGCGTGTTGTTCAGGATGCCGTTCTTGCCGAGAATGATCAGCCAGGCGAAGGAGCGCACGACGACGCCGGTGAGCAGCGGGAAGACCGCGGCGATGATCAGGATGCTTTTCAGTCGGCCGGGCGCGCGCGCCACCACATAGGCCGCGAAGAAGCCGATGACGAGCGAGATGGCAGTGGTGGCAAGCGAGATCTGCAGCGTGCGCCACAGCACGTTGCGCCGGAAGCCGCTGTTGAAGAAGGCGATGTAGGGCGAAAACACGCCGCCCGGTTCCGCGAAAGTGGTGGCGATGGTCGCCGCCACGGGCAGGATGAGGAAGACCGCCACGACAAGCGTCGCCGGCGCGGCCAGCGTCCATCCGGCAAAGCGCTTCAACATGGCAAGGGGGTCTTTGTCATTCCGGCCCGCAGGTCCTTGGGTAGCCTTCTCCCCCAACGGGGGAGAAGGTGGTCCGCGAAGCGAACCGGTCAGGGTGTGTTGAAGCGCGCGGCGTCGCGATCCTCACATCCCGAACACTTCGTTCCACTTCTCGATCCAGCCGGCCTTGGCGGCGTTCATCTTCTCGTAGTCGACGGTCTTCAGGCCGGCGATCATCTCGGCGCCATAGGTCCACTGCTTGGCCTGATCCGGCGTCAGCGTGACCGACTTGGCGACCGGCGCATCGACGCCGTTTTCGGCAAGCGTTTGCTGCAGCTTCGGGTCGAGCACGAAGTTGATGAACTCGTGCGCGAGATCGACATTCGCCGCGCCCTTGGGGATGTTGATCGTGTTGAGCGTCGCCACGGCGTCTGGGAGGGACGCCCATTCGGCGGTCGGCACCGCGGCCTTGATCTGGCCGAGCGTGAAATCCTGCGCGATGGCGGCGGAGATTTCGCCGGTCGAGAACAGGTTCACCAGTTCCGAACCGGTGTTGTAGTTCTTCACCACGTTCGGCTTCAGTTCCTCGATGGCCTTGAAGGCGGCATCCTCGTCCGCGAAGGCGTCGACGCCTGCCTTGGAGCCGGCCAGCATGACGACCATTGGTCCGGCTGTCGTCGTGATTCCGGGCAGCGAGAGCTGGCCTTTGAATTCCTCCTTCCAGAGGTCGTTCCAGGCGGTGATCGGCGCCTTCACCTTGGCGGCGTCATAGATGATGCCGACGCGGCCGATGGTGTAGGCCGGGCCGAACTCGCCCTGCGGCGCCTGCGCCATGTCGTAGGCGGCGGTGATGTTGGGGATCTTCGCGCGGTCGACTGGTTGGAACAGGCCTTCCTTGATGCCGATCTGCGAATAGGCATCGGTGAAATAGGCGACGTCGACGCCCTCGCCATTGCGAATCTTGATCTTGTTGAGGCGGTCGGCATTGTTGCCGGTCTCGAAGACGATCTCGCAGCCACACTTCTCCTTGAAGGGCTTCACGATGAATTCTTCGAGCTTGTCGCCGTTGAAGCCCCACCACGATATCGTCAGCGTCTTCGTCTGCGCCACCGCAGGCGCGGCAGCCAGAAGCGCCGCCGCGCAGGACGCCCCGGCCAGAGTCAGGGTGAGAAATCTGTTCATCTTTTGCGCCTCTTCTTTGATTGCGGGGCCATGCGAGGCTCTCCGAGAGATGAAGCTTATTTTCGCGCCGTTCGCGCCGCAAGCCCAAAAGTTGTGCAATGCACCGCGACCGTCAACGATCCATGATGAGTAGGGACGAGGTCGCGGTCGCGTAGAGTTTTCCCGCCATGTCGACCAGCCGCGCCTCCGCAAACGCCGCGCGGCGGCCGATCTGGATGACCTTGCCTTCGGCGCGCACTTTTCCGGTCCCGGCGGTCATCGCCTTCAGATAGCAGACCTTCAGCTCCAGCGTCGTGTAGGCTTGCGTGGCGCTCAGTTTCGTGTGCACGGCGCAGCCGCAGGCCGAATCGAGCAGGGTCGCCGCGTAGCCGCCATGCACCATGCCGATCGGATTATAGGCATGCAGCCCGGGTGTACCCTCGAACGCCACATTGCCATCCTCGATCAGCACCAGTTCGAACTGCAGCGTCTCGCCGATGCCGGAGCGCGCGCCCGAGGCTGCGATGGCGCGCAACTGTTCGATCCCGGTCAGTCCGGCGCCCATCTTCTCGGCAAGATTCATGCACGGCCCCCTGTCAGCCGGCCGCGTATCCGTCGCGCGCGGCAAGCGCGATCGCATCGCGCAGCTCTTCCATGCCCCAGCCGCGCTCCGAGGAGGTTGCCAGGATTTCCGGATAGGCGGCTGCGCGCTTCTTGATCTTGGCGAGCGTCTCGTCGATCAGCTTCGGCACCCCCGGCGGCTTGATCTTGTCGATCTTGGTCAGCACGATCTGGTAGGATACCGCCGCCTTGTCGAGCAGCGACAGCACCTCGGTGTCGATATCCTTGAGCCCGTGGCGGGCGTCGATCAGGAGATAGACGCGCTTCAGCGTCACGCGGCCCTTCAAATAGTCGAACACCAGCTTCGTCCAGGCATCGACTTGTTCCTTGGGCGCCTTGGCGAAGCCGTAGCCGGGCATGTCGACCAGAGCCAGCGGCGGCAGATCGTCCGACGATCCGGAAAACCCGTCCGGCACGAAGAAGTTCAACTCCTGCGTCCGTCCCGGCGTGTTCGACGTGCGGGCGAGACCCTTCTGGCCGACCAGACCGTTGATCAGCGAGGATTTGCCGACGTTCGAGCGCCCTGCGAAGGCCACTTCGGGCGGGCCTTCCGGGGGCAGGAACTTCATCTCCGGCACACCGCGGATGAACACCCACGGCCGGGCGAAGATGCCTTCGCCGCCCATCAGATCCGCTCTGTCGGTGCTGGTCACGTGGCGTGCTCCAATTGGACGATGTCCGCCCCGCGGATGGCATCAAGGTTGCGGCCGATCTTGTCAACCGGCCAGTCCCACCAGGCGACGGCGAGAAGGCGCGCAATCGTGGCCTTTGAAAAGCGCAGCTTGACGATCTTTGCCGGATTGCCGGCGACGATCGCATAGGGCGGCACGTCGCGCGTGACCACGCTCTTGGCGCCGATGACCGCGCCGCTGCCAATGTTTGTCCCGGGCAGGATGACCGCCTTCATGCCGATCCAGACGTCATGCCCGACAACCGTGTCGCCGCGAACCTCGCGGCTCCAGGTCTCCGGATCGAAGCCCTTCTCCCAGCCATGGCCGAAGATGTTGAACGGGTAGGTGGAGAAGCCTGACAGCGCGTGGTTGGCGCCGTTCATGATGAACTGCGCGCCCTCGGCGATGGCGCAGAATTTGCCGACGATCAGCCGGTCGCCAATGAAATCATAGTGGTGCAGCACGCATTTGTCGGCGAACAGGTCGGGACCGTCCGGGTCGTCGTAGTAGGTGAATTCACCGATTTCGATGTTCGGGCGATTGACCAGCGGCTTGAGGAACCCGACACGCGGATGCATCGGGATCGGGTGCTTGATGCCGGGGTTGGGTCCATCCATGGGCTGGTCCACGCGTTTCTGGCGTCACGGCCACGATAGCGCGATCGGCTGGTATGCGCCACGCCGCAGCGGCATGGCGCTACGGCGAGGCAGCGTCACTCGGCCGGCGACGGCTTCTTCTTGAACAGCGCGACCAGATTGTCCCACAGCTCGATCTTGGCGCCCTGGCGCTTCATGATGATGCCCTGCTGCAGGATCGACAGCGAGTTGTTCCACGCCCAGTAGATGACGAGGCCGGCCGGGAACCCGGCCATCATGAAGGTGAAGACCACCGGCATCCAGGTGAAGATCATCGCCTGGGTCGGGTCCGGCGGCGTCGGGTTCATGCGCATCTGCAGGAACATCGTCACGCCCATGATCAACGGCCAGACGCCGATCATCAGGAACAGCGGCACGCTGTAGGGAAGCAGGCCGAACAGGTTGAAGATCGAGGTCGGATCCGGCGCCGCCAGATCCTGGATCCAGCCGAAGAACGGCGCGTGGCGCATTTCGATGGTGACGTAGAGCACCTTGTAGAGCGCGAAGAAGACCGGAATCTGGATCAGGATCGGCCAGCAGCCGGCCAGCGGATTGATCTTCTCCGCCTTGTAGAGCTCCATCATCGCCTGCTGCTGCTTCATCTTGTCGTCCGCGTATTTCTCGCGGATTTCCAGCATCTTCGGCTGAACCTTCTTCATGTTCGCCATGGATGCGTAGGACTTGTTGGCAAGCGGGAAGAAAATCGCCTTGACCACGACCGTGGTGGCGAGGATCGCCAGGCCGAAATTGCCGAGTAGGTGATAGAGAGAGTCGATCAGCCAGAACATCGGCTTGGTGATGAAATAGAACCATCCCCAGTCGATCAGGAGGTCGAACTGTCGGATCTGCAGGTCGGCCTCGTAAGCCTGAATCTTGTTGACCTGCTTGGCGCCGGCAAAGACCAGCGTTTCGACGGTGGTCGTGCCCCCGGCTGGAACCTCCATCGCGTCGGTCAGGAAGTCGGACTGATACCGCGGGCGGCCTTCCTCGAACCACGAAAAGCCCGGCTGGAAAGGCTGCTTGCCCGAGGGGACCAGGGCTACGGCCCAGTATTTGTCGGTGATGCCGAGCCAGCCATCGGTCGACTTGCCGGGCTTCACCTGCTTTTCGTCTTCGATCTTCGCGTATTTTATCTCCTGCAGGCCTTCTTCGCCGGTGACCCCGATCAGCCCTTCATGCAGCACATATATGCTGGCATGTTCCGGCTTGTCGAAGCGCGTGACGCGGCCGTAATTCTGCAGCGAGACGGCTGTTGAGCCACCATTGGCGACCGTGTCGCTGACGGTGAACATGTAGTCGTTGTCGATTGAGATCGTGCGGGTGAAGGTCAGGCCCTTGTCGTTGACATAGGTGAGCGTCACCGGCGTCGACGGGGTGAGCGTCGCGTTCGCGGCAGCCGTCCATACCGTGTCCGGGCCCGGCACAGCGCCGCTCTCTGCGTTGCCGACGAAACCGATCTCGGCATATTGCCCATTCGGCAGTATCGCCGGGTTGAGCAATTCGATGTTCGGCGAGTTCTTGTCGACGGTCGTCCGATAGCCCTTGAGCTTGATGTCATCGATGCGCGCGCCGGTCAGATTGATCGATCCGGCAAGGCTCGGCGTGTCGATCCTGACGCGCTGGTTCGCCGCGATGACGGCGTCGCGGCTGGCGGCCTGCGTCGCCACCGAGGTGGCCTGGTCGAGCACGGTCGACGCCGGGGTGCCCGGGACCGTTCCGCTGCTTGTGGCCGACGGCGTTCCGGGGGCTGCCGGTTCTACCGGTCGCTGCGCGGCCACGCGCTCCTGTTCGATGCGGGCCTGCTCGCGTTGCGCCTCGATGCGAGGGTTCATGAAGAACACCTGCCAGAGCGTCAGGATCACGACGGACAGCGCGATGGTGATGAAGAGATTGCGATTGTTGTCGGTCATGAGGCTGTTCCGCGAATGCGCCGGGCGAGTTCGGCCGTCAAAGTGCTGAAAGGCGCGGCGAGCACGTCGCGCCGCGCGACGATGACATAGTCATTGCCGGCAACCATGTCATCAGCGGCATGCACGCGCACGGCTTCCTTGATCCGGCGGCGGATCCGGTTCCGGACCACCGCATTGCCGACCTTCTTGGTAACGGTCACGCCGACACGCGGCGCGCCGCCGTCCTTGCGGTCGAGCGCTTCCAGCAGGAATAGCCGCCCGCGCCGTTTCTCTCCGGCGCGCACGGCGAGGAATTCCGCGCGCTTGCGCAGGCGTTGCGGGGGCCGGTTGGCCACCGGCACCGGCTCAGGCTGACAGCCGCTTGCGGCCGCGGTTGCGGCGGGCGGCGACGACGCCGCGACCACCCTTGGTGGCCATCCGCGCGCGGAAGCCATGGCGGCGCTTGCGGACAAGCTTGGACGGTTGATAGGTGCGCTTCATTTTTTGATACCGCGGCGTGCGGCCCTTCTTGGATCTGTCTCGTGAACAGGAGCGTGGCCGGGCAGGGTTGGCGCAACAAGAATTGCGCCGGACTGGCAGCCCGAGCGTGTGCGGGCTTTTAATCAGCCGGCGCGCCCGAGTCAATTCCCGTCGAATGAGGCAGTCCCCGGGGCTCGACGGGGCTTTCGAGGCTTCACGAAGCGGTGAAGCCCGTGGCCTGCCCTGTCAATACGCGGTGAGCGCGCGCGCGAGGCGCTTGTCCGTCCGCTTCCGGAGGCTCATTTGCATGGTATGAAAATGACCCTGGAATCATTCTGGAAAAATAACGCCGCAGGCGGGCCTGCCGGTCGGATCGGTGCATCGCGGATCACAAGAAAACGCTATGCTTGGGATCTGAACGATGTCTGACACCCTGATTCCGCACATGATCCAACAGCAATCCCGACTGAAGGCGGCGCGCGCGCGCGCCTGGCGCTACGCGCCGATCGCCGTCATTCTGGCCGGGTTCGCTCTTGGCTACGCCATGGGCTGGCACGAATACTTCTCGCTGGCGTTTCTCGCCGAAAGTCGTGACGATCTGAACGCCTATGTTGCGCAGCACTATCTGTCGGCATTGGCCGGCTTCTTCGTCATTTATGTCCTTGCCGTCACGTTCTCCTTCCCGGTCGCCTCGGCGCTGACGATATTCGGCGGCTTCCTGTTTGGCTGGCTCGCCGCCGGCGCGGCCGTGGCGGTCGCTGCGACACTTGGCGCGACCCTGCTCTTTCTGGCGGCGCGTTCGGCCTTTGGCGGCTTTCTCACGCGGCGGATCGGCGGAAGGGCCGCCGGTCTCGCCGCCGGCTTCGAAAAGGACGCCTTCGGCTATCTGCTCGTGCTGCGGCTGGCCCCGGTTTTTCCTTTCTTCGTGATGAACATCGCGCCCGCGCTGTTCAACATCTCGCTGAGGGCCTACGTGGCGGCGACCTTTCTCGGCATTCTGCCGGGCACCTTCGCATACGCCTGGCTCGGCCAGGGCATCGACAGTGTGCTCGACGCCGCGAAGGAATCCGGCCAGATGCCGTCGGTCACCGACCTCGTGACGCCTCAGATTACGCTCGCCTTCGCGGCGCTGGCGCTTGTTGCGGCGATACCGACCGTCGTAAGGAAGATACGCAGCCGGAACACCGGCTGATCGCCGGGCGCCTGCCGGCGGCTTACCGCGGGAGGCCTCCATGGCAAAGATACTGACACCCGATATCTGCGTCATCGGCGCCGGCTCCGGCGGCTTGTCGGTCGCCGCCGCCGCCGCCGCCTTCGGCGTGCCCGTCGTGCTGGTCGAGAAGGGCCTGATGGGCGGCGACTGCCTGAACTATGGCTGCGTCCCGTCCAAGGCGCTGATCGCGGCGGGCAAGCAGGCCCACGCCCTGCGCCACGGCGCCCGCTTCGGCATCAGGGACGTCGAACCCGAGGTCGACTTCCGGAAGGTCAACCAGCACGTCAAGGCGGTCATCGCGGCGATCGCGCCGAACGATTCGGTCGAGCGATTCACGGCACTCGGCGTCCATGTCATCCAGGCCGAGGCGAAGTTCACTGGCCCGCGCACCGTCACCGCCGGCGAATTCGAAATCCGCGCCCGCCGTTTCGTCGTGGCGACCGGGTCCTCGCCCCTCGTGCCGCCGATCCCCGGGCTCGACACGGTCGACTATCTCACCAACGAGACGATCTTCGAGCAGACCCGCAAGCCGGGCCACCTCGTCATCGTCGGGGGCGGCCCGATCGGCATGGAACTCGCGCAGGCGCACCGCCGTCTCGGCTGCGACGTGACCGTGCTCGAAGGCATGAAAGCGCTTGGCAAGGACGATCCGGAACTCGCCGCCCACGTGCTGAAGAGCCTTCGCGCCGAGGACATCGTGATCCGCGAGGGCGCCAAGGTCACCGCCGTCGAAAGACGCGGCAAGTCGGGCGTGCGCGTGCATGTCGACACGGCCGAGGGCGTCGAGGCGATCGACGGCACGCATCTTCTTCTGGCGGTCGGCCGCGCGGCCAATGTCGAGGGACTCGACCTCGGCAAGGCCGGCATCGCCTTCGATCGCAAGGGGATCAAGGTGACGCCGAAGCTGCGCACCAGCAACCGGCGCGTCTATGCCATCGGCGACGTCGCGGGCGGCCTGCAGTTCACCCATGTTGCCGGCTACCATGGCGGGCTAGTCATCCGGCCCTTGCTGTTTCGCCTCGGCGCCGCCGAGAACCGCGCCATCATCCCGTGGGTCACCTATACAGATCCCGAACTCGCCCATGTCGGCATGACCGAGGCCGAGGCGCTGGCGAAGTTGAAGGGCGTGCGCATCCTGCGCTGGCCCTTTGCCGAGAACGACCGCGCCCAGGCCGAGCACCGCACCGGCGGCTTCATCAAGCTGGTCACCAGCGCGCGCGGCAAGATCCTCGGCGCCTCTATCGTCGGGGCGAATGCCGGCGAGATGATCAACATCTATGCTCTGGCGGTTTCAAAGGGCATGGGCGTGCGCGACATCGCCGGCTATGTGCCGCCCTATCCGACGATGAGCGAAATTGGCAAACGCGCCGCGATCACCTATTTTGCAGGGGCGACCCGCAAGCCGGTCGTGCGCGGCCTCGTCCGGTTCCTGCGAATGTTCGGCTAGGGCCGTGCGGAACCGCGACGCCATGTCGCCGGCTGGAGCCGGTTCCCGGAGACGGACAGGATGACGGCCGGAGATATCGAATCGGAAGCGGAGCAGCCGCTCGTGCGCGCCGGCGAAGCCGTGCCGCGGCTGCGTCGGCTGTCGACCAAGCTCCTGATCCTGACCATCGTCTCGGTGCTCATCGCCGAAGTCCTGATCTTCATCCCGTCGGTGGCGAACTTCCGGCTGCGCTGGCTGGAGGAGCGCCTGGCGACAGCGGCGACCGCCAGCGTCGTGCTCGTCGGCAATGACGCCTCGACCCTGCCGCGCAACGTGCAGAACGACGTTCTGGCGGCGCTCGGCGCCAAGGCGGTCGCGGTGCGCAGCGGCGGGGATTCGCGCCTGCTCGTGGTGTCCGAAATGCCGCCGCAGGTCGACGAGCACATCGATCTCGGGCTGGTCGGCCCGCTCGACGCCATCTCGGGCGCGCTCGAGACCGTGCTTTACGGCGGCGACCGCGTGCTGCGCGTCTTCGGCAAGGTCGGCGACAGCGACAAGGTATTCGAACTGGTCATCCCCGACGCCAGGCTGAGGACCGCGATGCTGGTCTATGCGCGCAATGTCGCGATCCTGTCCCTGATCATCTCCTTCATCACCGCGGCGCTGGTCTTCACAGCGATCGACCGCATCATGGTCCGGCCGATCAGGAGCATGCGTTCCGCCATGCTTTCCTTCGCCGAGGCGCCCGACGATCCGTCGCGCGTCATCCGGCCGCATCCCCGGCTCGACGAACTGGGCGTCGCCGAACGCGAGCTTGCCGACATGCAGCGACAGCTCCAGAAGACGCTTGCCGAACAGAAGCACCTCGCCAATCTCGGCCTCGCCGTGTCGAAGATCAACCACGACCTGCGCAACATTCTGGCTTCGGCGCAGTTGATCTCCGACCGCCTGCGCCTGGTCAAGGATCCCTCGGTGCAGGCCTTCGCGCCAAAGCTGGTGCGCACGCTCGACCGGGCCGTCGGCTACACCGAGAGCGTGCTGGCCTATGGCCGCGCGCAGGAGGCGCCGCCGTCGCGCCGCAGGCTCAGGCTGCGCCAGGTCGTCGAGGAGGTCGAGGGCCTGCTCGGCATCGAGGCCGGAGCGTCGATAGAATTCGCCAACGAGGTCAATCCGGGCTTCGAGATCGACGCCGACGCCGAACAACTCTTCCGCATCCTCATGAATCTCTGCCGCAACGCCGTCCAGGCGATGAGCATGGACAAGGAAAGCGCGGTCGTGCGGCGTCTGTCGGTCGCCGCCGAGCGGCAGGGCAGCGTCAGCCGGATCATCGTCACGGACACCGGGCCGGGCCTGCCACCGCGGGCGCGGGAGAACCTGTTTGCCGCGTTCAGGGGCGCGGCGCGCAGCGGCGGCACCGGACTTGGCCTCGCCATCGCGCATGAACTGGTGCGCGCGCATGGCGGATCAATCGAACTCGTCGAGAGCGTCGGTGGCCGCACGGTGTTTGCCATCGCCATACCGGACCAGCCCGTCGTCCTGCAGGATGCGCGCGGCGTGCTGCGGCGGCCGGCCTGAGGCAACGCCGGTCTCGGCGCGCGGCGCGGCGATATTTCCGAAAGCGGCGCTTGCAATCGCGCGCTTCAGCCGTTAGTTACGCGGCTCGACGTGACCGGTCGTATGACCGGCCGTGGCGGTTGTCACAACCTCCGCCCTTGCGCGCCCGTAGCTCAGCTGGATAGAGCACCAGACTACGAATCTGGGGGTCAGGAGTTCGAATCTCTTCGGGCGCGCCATCTGTCTCTTTGAAATCGCTGCAATCTGCTTCTTCGTCGCTGCGGCGCGAAATGGATTGCCTGCCTTGGACACTCTGGTTGCGTAGCGGCCATCGCACGCCGTGAACCGGAATTTGACCGGTATCAAGGCGGCGCTGACCGCATCCAGTAGGGAGTAGGCCTCACCGGAGCGCAGATGTGAACGAGCGGATACTCCACGCGAAGCAACTGACGAAGATCTATCGTTCCGGCGAAGTCGATGTCTTTGCTCTGCGCGGCGTCGACCTCGAGCTGTTTCGCGGCGAGATGACGGTGCTTCTCGGACCTTCCGGCAGCGGCAAGTCGACGCTGCTGAACATCCTTGGGGGCCTCGACCAGGCGACCTCGGGCCAGGCGTGGTTCGGCGACCTGGAACTGACGGCGTGCTCGGAACGGCAGCTGACGCGCTTTCGCCGCGACCATGTCGGCTTCGTCTTCCAGTTCTACAACCTCATACCGAGCTTGACCGCGTGGGAGAACGTGGCGCTCGTGACGGAGATCGCCCCCGACCCGATGCCGCCGGAAGAGGCGCTGGCAATGGTCGGACTGCAAAACCGCATGGGCCACTTCCCCGCGCAGCTTTCGGGCGGCGAACAGCAGCGCGTGGCCATCGCGCGCGCGATCGCCAAGCGGCCGGATGTGATGTTGTGCGACGAGCCGACCGGCGCGCTGGATTCCAGCACCGGCGTGCTCGTCCTCGAAGCCCTGTCGCGCATCAACCGCGAGCTCGGCACGACGATGGCGATCATCACCCACAACGCCATCATCCGGCAGATCGCCGATCGCGTCGTCTCGTTCCGGGACGGGGCGATCGTCGAGACCAGCCGCAACGCAAAGCGCCTCCAACCCTCGGAAGTGAGCTGGTAGATGCCGGTGCTCGACCGAAAGCTCCTGCGCGACGCGCTGCGGATGTGGGCGCAGATCCTGGCGATCGCGTTGGTCATGGCATGCGGCGTGGCCACGATTGTCACCTCTGTCGGCGCCTACCGCTCGCTCGACGAGACCCGCAGCGCGTTCTACGACCGCTATCGCTTCGCCACCGTCTTCGCCGGGGCGACGCGCGCGCCGCTGAGCCTGCGCGAGCCGCTGTCGAGGATCGATGGCGTAAGCGCGGTCGAGCTGCGCATCGCCCGGTCCATCATCCTCGACATCGAGGGTATGGTGGAGCCTGCCGCGGGCATGGTGATCTCGGTGCCGGACGCCGGCGAGCCTTCGGTCAACCGGCTCTACCTGCGCAGCGGGCGGTGGCCGGATCCGGCCCGGCAGGAGATTGCCGTACTGGACAGCTTCGCCAGCGCCCACAAGATGGTGCCGGGGAGCCGGCTCTCGGCGGTGATGAACGGGCGCAAGCGGCTCCTGACCGTCACCGCCATCGTGCTTTCGCCAGAGTTCATCTACGCTATCGGGCCGGGCGACATGGTGCCGGACCCGCGCCGGTTCGGCGTCCTCTACATGCCGCGATCGGCGCTGGAGGGCGTGTTCGACATGGCGGGTGCCTTCAACGATGTCGCAATTCGCACGCAGCGCAGCGCCCGCCTGCCCGACGTGATCGACGCCGTCGACCGCATGCTGACGCCCTATGGGGGAACCGGCGCGGTCGAACGCACCGACCAGACGTCGCATGCTTTCCTCGACAACGAACTGATCCAGCTCCGCGCCATGGCGACAGTCATCCCGCCGGTGTTTCTCCTCGTCTCCGCCTTCCTCGTCAACATGATCCTCACGCGGCTGATCGCGCTCGAGCGAGAACAGGTGGGCCTGATGAAGGCCGTCGGCTACACCTCGTTCGCGATTGCCTGGCACTACGCGAAACTGACGCTCGTGATCGCCGCTGTCGGCATCATCGTCGGTTCGGTCTCTGGCAACCTGCTCGGCCGCGGGATGACGCGGCTCTATGGCGAGTTCTTCTCGTTCCCCTTTCTCGTCTTCCGGCAGAGCGCCGACCTCTACGCGATTGCCGCGGTGGTCAGCGCGGTTGCAGCGCTGGTCGGCAGCGGGCGCGCGATCTGGGGCGTGGTCCGCCTTCCGCCGGCCGTCGCCATGCAGGCGCCAGCGCCGACGCTCTACCGGTCGGTTCTTTCCGGAGTTCCCGGACTGGCGCGCGGCATGTCGCAGCTCTCGCTGATGGCGATGCGCCATCTGTTGCGCTGGCCGATCCGCGCGGCGCTGACGACGCTCGGAACCTCCTTCGCGGTGGCGCTACTCATCACCGCGCTCTTTTCGTTCGACTCGATCTCCTACATGATCGACACCGTCTTCTTCCGCACCGAGCGCCAGGACGCCACGCTCGTCTTTGCTTCACCGCGCGCGCCGGATGCGCTGCAGGCGGCGATGCGGCTTCCCGGCGTCATGCGGGCGGAAGGCTTTCGCGCCACCCAGGTGGTCTTGCGCAAGGCCCATCGCGAGCGCCGCCTCGCAATCACCACGATAGCCCCCGATGCGGACCTGGCGCGTGTGCTCGACAGAAATCTGGCGCCGGTCGCAGCGCCTGTGGCGGGGCTGATGATCTCGGAGCGCGTCGCTGCGATACTCGGCCTGTCGGTCGGCGACGTCATCGATGTCGACCTTCTCGAATATGGCGGCCGCCGTTCGAAGGCGGCCGTCTCCGCGATCGTCCAGAGCTATGTCGGCCTTGCCGTCTACATGCACCCGGAGGCGCTCGACAGGCTGATCGGCGACGGACCGCGTCTGTCCGGAGTCCGCGTCGCCCTGGACACGTCGCGACTGCCAGAGCTCTACGCGGCCGTGAAGTCGACGCCGGCGATCGGCGGGATCGCCTTGCAGGCGGTCTCTCGGACCCGGTTTCGTGAGACGATCCAGGAGAACATCACCATCATGACGAGCGTTTACACCGCGCTTGCCGTGATCATCACTTTCGGCGTCGTCTACAATTCCGCGCGCATCCAGCTTTCCGAGCGCGCGCGCGAACTGGCGAGCCTGCGCGTTCTCGGCTTCACGCGCGGCGAGGTCTCCGGCGTCCTGCTGACCGAACTCGCCGTCATCGTCGCGCTCGCGCAGCCGCTTGGCTGGGCCCTCGGCTGGGGGTTTTCCTGGTCGGTGGTGCGCGGTTTCGAAAGCGACCTGTTTCGCATACCGTTCATCATCAACCGCTCGACCTTCGCATTGGCGAGCCTGGTGGTCGTGGCGATCGCGCTACTCTCCGCGCTGATCGTGCGCCGCCGCATCGACCGGCTCGATCTCGTGCGCGTCCTCAAGACAAGGGACTGATCCATGAAGAATCCATGGCCGAAACGCATCCTCGCCGGCGCCGTCACGCTCGCGCTGGCGGGGGCCGCCTGGTGGGCGTTGCGGGAACAACCCGCGCAGGTCGACGTCGCGGCCGTCACGCAGGGCGC
>JAUYMV010000097.1 GCA_030698645.1 Mesorhizobium sp. | reverse complement strand
TGACGATAAAGCCCTCGCGCTGGTAGAAGGCGATCGCGCGGTCGTTACCCTTCAGGACTTCCAGCAAGATGGTCTGTTCGCCGACATAGCTGGCGATGACGGCATGCAACAGATCGCGCGCCAGACCCTTGCCCTGCTCTGCCGGTGCGACATGCAGGCGGTCGAGCCAGAGCACACCCTTTTCGACCATCGCGTAGGCATAGCCGACGATGGCGCCATCCGGCGCCTCGGCCACGAAGCTTTCAGAATGCGCGCGTCCGAGATCCGTCGCGATCATCTCGGGCTGGTGCTTCTTCGCAGATTCCGCAACCGCCCGTTCGGTGCCCATCAGCGGGCCATAGGTCGACACCCATGACGCACCGATCAGTGCCGAGACGGCCGTAGCGTCGCTCGGCGTCATGTGGCGGATGTGGTTCATGTGCTCGTTTCCGGTTGGTGAGAAGCGACGCTATCCCAAGCGCCCCAACGCGGCCAGCCTCCGCGCGCATGTGTGGCGTGCTGACCGAGGCGGGCAGCAACCCGTTCGCTTCTCGCCTCAAAGAAGGCGCGGCGTGTCCGAGAACACCAGCGGCTTTTCCAGCGTCAACAAAGCGGTGGGAAACAGCCCGTCGATCTCGACACGGTCGATCTGGACGAAGCCTTCGCCGAGATAGAAGGCGACGGCCTTCGGCAGGCGCTCCTCGACCTCGACGCGCAGATGGGTCGAGTCGAAGAAGGAGCTCTCGATTTCCTCCAGAAGCATGCCGCCGATGCCGCGGCCCTGCTGGCCGGGCCGGACGTAGAGCTGGCGCAGCATGACGATCTTCGGGTCCGCCGTCGCCGACGCGAAGGCCATTCCGCCCAGCTGCGTACCGTCGTCCGCAACGAGGAAATCGGCATTCGGCAGTATGAGCTGGCGCCTCAGTGCGTCGATCGAGTGCCACTCGTCGGTGATTTCGCTGACCCGGGTCGCGCCGTAGAGCGAATCATATGTGTCGTGCCACGTCTCGACGAGCAGCGCGCGTACCGCGTCGAGGTCGCGCTCGCCGGCGGTGCGCACGAACATGGCGGCTACTCCGTGATGCCGAGCTTCGCCTTGACCAGATCGTTGACGGCCTGCGGATTGGCCTTGCCGCCGGTCGCCTTCATGACCTGGCCGACGAACCATCCGGCGAGCGTCGGCTTGGCAAGCGCCTGGGCGACCTTGTCGGGATTGGCGGCGATGATCTCGTCGACGGCCTTCTCGATGGCGCCAGTGTCGGTCACCTGCTTCATGCCGCGCGCCTCGACGATCGCCTTCGGGTCGCCGCCTTCGGTCCAGACGATCTCGAACAGATCCTTGGCGATCTTGCCCGAAATCGTGCCGTCGCGGATCAGGTCGATGATGCCTCCGAGCTGATCGGGCAAAACCGGCGAGTCCTCGATGCCCTTGCCCGCCTTGTTCAACAGGCCGAGCAGGTCGTTGATTACCCAGTTGGCGGCCGTCTTGCCATCGCGGCCGGCGGCGACCTTCTCGAAATAATCGGCGATGGCCTTTTCGGAGACGAGGATTGAGGCGTCGTAAACCGACAAGCCGAGTGCATTGACCAGCCGGTCGCGCTTGGCGTCGGGCAGTTCCGGCAGACCGATGGCGAGCGCATCGACATAGGCCTGGTCGAAGACGAGCGGAAGCAGGTCGGGATCCGGGAAATAGCGGTAGTCGTGCGCCTCCTCCTTGGAACGCATCGAGCGCGTCTCGCCCTTGACGGGATCGAACAGGCGCGTTTCCTGGTCGATCGAGCCGCCATCCTCCAAAATTGCGATCTGGCGCCGCGCCTCGTGGTCGATCGCCTGGCCGATGAAGCGGATCGAGTTGACGTTCTTGATCTCGCAACGCGTGCCGAAGGTCTTGTCGCCGAGGCGGCGCACCGAAACGTTGACGTCGGCGCGCAGCGACCCCTCGTCCATGTTGCCGTCGCAGGTGCCGAGATAGCGCAGGATGGTGCGCAGCTTGGTGACATAGGCCTTGGCCTCGTCGGCCGAGCGCATGTCGGGCTTCGACACGATCTCCATCAGCGCCACGCCGGAGCGGTTCAGATCGACATAGGACATGGTCGGATGCTGGTCGTGCAGCGATTTTCCCGCATCCTGCTCCAGATGCAGGCGTTCGATGCCGACCTCGATTTCCTCGAACCTTCCCTCGCGGTCGGGCCCGACCGAGATCATGATCTTGCCCTCGCCGACGATCGGCTGCTTGTACTGCGAGATCTGGTAGCCCTGCGGCAGGTCGGGATAGAAATAGTTCTTGCGGTCGAAGACGGACTTCAGGTTGATCTCGGCCTTCAGGCCGATGCCGGTGCGGATCGCCTGCTTGACGCACTCCTCGTTGATCACAGGCAGCATGCCGGGCATCGCCGCGTCGACGAGGCTGACGTGCGCGTTCGGCGCCGCGCCGAAGCCGGTCGATGCGCCGGAAAACAGTTTCGATTCCGAAGTCACCTGGGCGTGCACCTCGAGGCCGATAATGACCTCCCAGTCGCCGGTGGCGCCGGGGATCAGGCGCTTCGCTTCGGGGGTGCGGGTATCGATCAGGGACATGCGGATTCCAGGCTCGGTCAGGTGGCGGATGTCGAAATGTCGCTAAACCATCGCGCCAACAGTGGCAAGCGATGCCAGCTGCGCTTGATCCAGATCAACGCAAACGCGCGGTGAAGGACCAGAGTTGTACATGGCTGACAAGGGAGACGCTGCCATGGGTCTGATTCAGTTCTTTTCGCGGTTTTCGGTGAATCCCGGACTGATGGACCGCATGTTTTCCAAGTTCGGCGTTCGCGACAGTTTCGCCGCGTTGCCGCATGGGCCCGAGGTCTTGCGCCGCGCCACACTTCGTTGCGCGTCGTGCAGCGAGGCTGGCGATTGCGCCTCCTGGCTCGACGCCAATACTGCGCCGACGGAAGCGCCGGCATACTGCCGCAACCACGACCTGATCGAACGGTTGCGCCATCTGCCAGGGGCAAACGCGGCAAAAACGGGCTGATGCGGCGCGAGCTCGTGTGCTATCAGACAGGCTCCGCGCGATAGCGACACCCGCTCAGGGGT
>JAUYMV010000094.1 GCA_030698645.1 Mesorhizobium sp. | reverse complement strand
GGTTTCTCGCGCACTGGACGCCGGACCTGGCGATCATCGCCGAGTCGGAGATCTGGCCGATGACGATCCTGGAACTCGGTGCCCGCCGCATTCCCCAGGTCCTCGTCAACGGCCGGCTGTCCGACCGCTCATTTGCGTCCTGGAAGAAGCGTGCCTTCATCGCCGAGGCTCTCTTCGAGAACCTGTCGCATGTCGTCGCGCAGTCCGAAGTCGATGGCGAACGCTTCCTGGCGCTTGGCGCCCGGCCGGTGACCGTATCGGGCAATCTCAAGGGCGACACCGAGCCGTTGCCCGTCAACGACGAAACGCTCGCAGCGCTGCGCGGCGAAATAGGTGGGCGGATGACATGGGCGGCGATTTCGACCCATGACGGCGAGGAGAAGGCCGCGACCAAGGTCCACGCGCTGCTGCGCCAGCGCCATCGCGGCATCCTGACCATCATCGTGCCGCGCCACCCCGCGCGCGCCGACGCGCTCGAGCGCGAAATGCTGGCTGCCGGGCTGAAGGTGGCCCGGCGTTCGCGGCGCGATCCGGTGACGCCCGAAACCGACATCCTGCTCGGCGACACGATCGGCGAGATGGGGCTCTACCTGCGCCTGACGGAGATCGCCTTCGTCGGCCGCTCGCTGACCGGCGAGGGCGGCCAGAACCCGCTCGAACCGGCCTTGCTCGACACAGCTGTGCTGTCTGGCCGAAACGTGCAGAACTTCCGCGAATCCTACAAGAAGCTCATCGACAGCGGCGGCGCGCGCTTCGTGCGCGACGGCGACATGCTGGCCGGCGCCGTGAATTTCCTGCTCACCAACCCTGCCAAGCGCCGTCAGATGATCGAGGCCGGTCGTGGCACGGTCGAGACCATGCGCGGCGCGCTGAACTGCACGCTGAAGGCGCTGGAGCCCTATGTCCAGCCGCTCATCGTCAAGGCCCGGCTCGACCAGGGCAGCGCCCGGAAGCGCGGCTGATGGCGAGCGAGGCGCCGCCGTTCTGGTGGGGTAGATCGGACTGGAGGGCAGGGCTGCTCTATCCGCTGTCGGCCGCCTATGGGTTCGTCGCGACGCACCGCCTCGAAAACGCCCGGCGCGAGAAGACCGGTGTGCCGGTGCTGTGCGTCGGCAATCTCACGGTCGGTGGCGCCGGCAAGACCCCGGTCGCCATCGCAATGGCAAATCAGGCACGCGCGATGGGCCTGACGCCCGGATTCCTCTCGCGCGGTCATGGCGGCCGCCTGTCGTCGCGCCCGCATCTGGTCGACCCAGCCCATGACAGCGCCAGGAGCACGGGCGACGAACCGTTGCTGCTCGCCCGCCACGCGCTCACCGCCGTGTCGCCCGATCGCGCCGCCGCCGCCCGTGTGCTGGTCGGCGAGGGCTGCGATTTCCTCGTCATGGACGACGGGTTCCAGAGCGCCCGCATCCATCATGACTATGCGCTGCTCGTCGTTGATGCGCGCCGCGGCATCGGCAATGGCCACATCATTCCCGGCGGACCGATGCGCGCGCCGCTGATCGCGCAATTGCGCCGCGCCGATGCCGTGTTGAAGATGGGCGAGGGCAACGGCGCCGACCGTGTGGTGCGCATGGCATCGCGCGCCGGCCGGCAGGTCTTCGAGGCGGTGGTGCGGCCGATGCAAGGCAGCGGCGTCGAGGGCAAGCGGTTGCTCGCCTTCGCCGGGATCGGCGATCCGGAGAAATTCTTCGCCACAGTGGCGTCCGCCGGCGGCCTGGTGACCGTGTCGCGGCCGTTCCCCGATCATCACCACTACTCCGACGAAGATCTCGCCGACCTGCTGGCGCAGGCCAAGGCCGCCGGACTGCATCTCGTGACGACGGCAAAGGACGCGGTGCGAATCCACCACGGCTCTCCGGTCGCCGAAGCCGTTCTCGCCGCGCTTCATGTCGTCGAGATCGAGACGGTGTTTTCGCCGGAAAACGTGCCCGAAGTGATCGTCGAGGCGACGCTGGAAGCGTTCAGGATGCGGTCAGAGCGGTCGCGTTGAGCGTCGGCGCGTCAGCCTCGTTTGCGCAGGGACGGGTTCATCTCGATCTCGCGTCTCAGCGACACGGCGGCGCTGACATAGGCTTCCTGCCGCGCCACGCTCCAGTAGCGCAATTCGTCGAGCGGGATCGACTCGTGCGTCACCGCGCAGCGCACATAGGCGCCCGGACTGGCGACTTGGAAGTCGCCGTCGAGATAGCGGATCCGGGCTTCCTTGGCGCCGGGGCCTTCGAAACGGTTCATTTCGGCTCGCATTTCATGGATTTCATCCGCCATACTTTGCAGGCGAGGTCAAGGCGACAGTCGGACGCGCGCTTGCGGAGATGCGCGCATGGATGACCTCGCGGTTCTCGGCGGCCTGTTCGGCATCGCGTTCCTCGCAGCCACCATCCTGCCCGCGCAGTCGGAAGCAGCACTCGCCGGGCTGATCCTGACAGGCGCCTATCCGGTCGCCACGCTCGTCTTGGTCGCAAGTGCCGGCAACATACTCGGCTCGTCGGTCAACTGGGCGCTCGGGCGCGGCATCGTGCATTTTCGCGACCGGCGCTGGTTCCCATTCCGCCAGCCTCGACCGCGCCACGCGCTGGTATGCGCGCTACGGCAGATGGAGCCTGCTGCTCAGCTGGGCGCCATTCGTCGGCGACCCGCTCACCGTCGTCGCCGGCGTGCTACGGGAGCCGCTCTGGAGCTTCCTTGCGATCGTCGCGATTGCCAAGACCGGGCGCTATGTGGCGCTCGCCGCGGCCGTGCAGCATTGGACATAACGGTGCCGGAAGCAGACGCGGCGCGCGTCTAGCGCCGGCCGAACAGCCGTTCGATATCCGCCAGCTTCAGCTCGATATAGGTCGGTCGCCCATGGTTGCAGGTGCCGGAACCGGGCGTCGCCTCCATCTGGCGCAGGAGCGCGTTCATCTCCTCCGGCCGCAGTCGCCGCCCCGAGCGGACGGAGCCGTGGCAGGCCATCGTCGCGGCGATCGCGTGCAGGCGCTCCCTCAGCATCTCCGTCGTGTCGTGCTCACCGATCTCGTCGGCGAGATCGCGGATCAGTTGCGGCGTGTCGGTCTCGCCCAGCATCGCCGGCGTCTCGCGCACGGCGACCGCGCCCGGCCCGAAGCGTTCGACGCCGAGGCCGAAGCGCTTGAGCGTGTCGGCATGCGCCGCGATGCGCCCGGCATCCTCTTCGCTCAGATCGACGATCTCGGGCAGCAGCAGCAGTTGAGACGGCATCGGCCGCGCCTCAAGCGCGTTTTTCAGCGCCTCGTAGACGAGCCGTTCATGCGCCGCGTGCTGGTCGACGATGATCAGTGAATCGCGCGTCTGCGCAACGATGTAGTTCTCGTGCACCTGAGCGCGCGCCGCGCCGAGATCGAGGTCGATCAGTTCGGTCGGCGCCTCGCCCGTGCCGGCGCGGGCGTCGGCGCCAGGCGCGCCGGCAAACGCCGCCTGCGCCAATTCGCCGAAGCCGAACGGCCGGAACGGCGACGCATCCGCGTCGAAACCTGCGAAACCGCCCGCATCGGAACGCCGCGCCGGATAGCTCGAATCCTCTCGCCAGGCCTGGCCGTTGGCGGCTCCGCCGGGGCGGAAGGCCGCCATCATGCCGGCGGCGCCCGTCGTCGCGGCGCGGATGCCCGAGCGGGCGAGCGCTTCGCGCACGGCGCCGACGATCAACCCGCGCACCAGTCCCGGATCGCGGAAGCGGACGTCCGATTTCGCGGGATGCACGTTGACGTCGACCAGCGCCGGGTCGAGCGTCAGGAACAGCGCGGTGGCCGCGTGGCGGTCGCGCGGCAGCACGTCGGCGAACGCGCCGCGGATGGCGCCGGCGATCAGCTTGTCGCGCACCGGCCGTCCGTTGACATAGGCATATTGCTGCATCGCGTTGCCGCGCGTGTAGGCCGGAATGGAGACATGGCCGGTGAGGGCGACCTCGTCGCGCAACGCGTCGATCGCCAGCGAATTGTCGGCGAAGTCGCGGCCGAGAATCTGCGCGATGCGGCGCATGCCGCCGTCAGCCCCCGCCTCGGTCGCCGGCAGGTCGAGCGTGCCGCGGTCGGTGCCCGACAGCGTGAAGCGGACGTGCGGGAAGGCGACCGCGATGCGCTTGACGACGTCGGCGATGGCGCTCGCCTCGGCGCGCTCGCCCTTCATGAACTTCAGCCGCGCCGGCGTCGCGAAGAACAGATCGCGCACTTCCACCGTCGTGCCGCGATTGGCCGCGGCCGGCCGCGCCGCGGACACGCGTCCGCCATCGACGGCGATCTCGGCGCCATGGGCCGAATCGACCGTCCGCGAGCGGATCGTCAGCCGCGACACCGAGCCGATCGACGGCAGCGCCTCGCCCCGGAAGCCGAGCGAGCGGATGTCGTTGATGTCGTCGGACAGCTTGGACGTGCAGTGCCTCGCGACCGCCAACGCCAGTTCGGACTCCGCAATGCCGGCGCCGTCGTCGGTCACCCGGATCAGGTTCAGCCCGCCGCCGGCCGTCGCGATCTCGATGCGCGTGGCGCCCGCGTCGAGCGCGTTCTCGACGAGTTCCTTGACCACGCTCGCCGGCCGCTCGATGACCTCGCCGGCGGCGATCTGGTTCACCATGGTTTCATTGAGCTGGCGGATCGGCATTGCGCCATACTAGCCGGATTCGGCCGGGCGGGGAAATGCGTACGGCGCGGGCGATACCGGTCGCGTCGGGACTGCCGAGGCGATTGGAGGCGATCTGGAGGATCGCGCAAGATCCCCGCTCCCGTCCCCGCAACGGGGAGGGAAGCAGCGCTGATATCCCTACGCCACCTTGCCCTTGTGCAGCCGGAGCAGCGGCTTCTTGGGGCTGTGCTGGCGCAGCCAGTCGCGCGCCTGGTGGTCCGGCATCGGGAAGGCGATCGAGAAGCCCTGCACCTGATCGCAGCCGATCTTCATCAGCGAGGACAGTTCCTCCTCGGTCTCGGCGCCCTCGGCGATGATCGAGATGCCGAGCCCGCGCGCGAGTTCGGTGATGGCGCGCACGATCGCGGTGTTGTCGCCGTTCGTGTTGATCTTCTGGACGAAGCGCCGGTCGATCTTCAGCCGGTCGATCTCGTTTGGATTGACATGGCTGAGCGAGGCGTAGCCGGTGCCGAAATCGTCGAGTTCCAGATGCACCCCGGCGGCGCGGATCTGCCGGAGCTTGCCGGCGATGCCGGTCTTTTCGTCGTCCAGGATGACCGATTCGACGATCTCCAGCGACAGTTTCCGGGTCGGCAGTCCGGCGGCTTCGAGCGTCTGGAACAGGAACTCGGAAAAATCGGCTTCCCGCAGTTCGGTGCCAGACACGTTGACGGCGAGTCGGCCGAACTCGATGCCGGCCCGATGCCAATCGGCGGCCTCATGGATCGCCTTCGAGATGACGATGCGGCCGATCTGCGCCATCAGCCCGGTTTTTTCGGCGATCGGAATGAACTCGCCCGGCGAAATCATGCCGCGCTCCGGGTGCTGCCAGCGCACCAGTGCCTCGACGCCGGCGATGGTGCCCTTCAGCATCGAGACCTGCGGCTGGAAGTAGACCGCGAAGGAGCGCTCGGCGATGGCCGTCTTCATGTC
>JAUYMV010000084.1 GCA_030698645.1 Mesorhizobium sp. | reverse complement strand
AGGGCGAATGACCTTTCCGAAGGTGAGGCGGCCTTGCCGGTTGGCGCAAAGGCAAGCGCACCGGTGATGTCGGGGGCAAGGCTGGCGCGCATGTCCGGACGCTTCTGCGGCACCGGCACGTCCTCGCTTTCCGGTGCGGCGGTCGGCTCGAGAATCGGACCCATGCGGCCTTGGCGCGCGGCCAGTTCCGCCTGGCGGGCGAGCAGTTCCCCGACCTTGTCCTCCATCAATTGCTGGTCGAGCAGCTGGCGGCTGGTGATGCGGTCGACCTGCGCGCGGAGCGCCGAGATTCGGTCCTCATAGGCCTGCTGCATGCGTGCCTGGCGTGCGACGGTCGCGCCAATCAAATCGTCGCGCAGCACGAGATAGGAGGTGGCGAGCACGTAGCCGATCGCCACCGCCGCGATCGCCGAGCCGGCCACAGCCGTCAGCCAGGGGCGCACCGTGAAGTGCCGGATCTGGTCGCCGCGCGCGATGATGACCGTGTGCGGCTCCTTGCGCTTGCCGAAAATAGTCGACTGACGGGACTTTTTCACGGGACTGATACATCCATGCCGCGAGGGAACTCACAGGCTGGATTACACATCGTTAGGGTTAACAAAGCTTTTCGCAAGCCCATCGCACGCCCATTAAATGGGCAGAAACGACCGAAAAACGTCGTCAGAGCGCCTTGGCTGCTTCCAGAACCTCGGCCGCGTGCCCCCGGACGCGCACTTTGCGCCAGACGCGGGCTATGCGTCCGTCGGCGCCGACCAGCACTGTCGCGCGCTCGACACCCATGTACTTGCGGCCGTACAGGCTCTTCTCGACCCAAAGGCCAAGAGATTCGAGTACTTCCCTGTTCTCGTCCGAAACGAGATCGAGTTTCAGTCCGTGCTTGGCCTTGAAGCGGTCATGGCTGCGCGCGTTGTCGGGCGACAATCCGACGATAGCCACGCCGAGTTTCGCGAAATCCTTGTTCAGGCTCGAGAAATCGACCGCCTCGAGCGTGCAGCCCTCCGTATTGTCCTTCGGATAGACGTATAGAACGAAGGGTTTGCCGGCGAGCGAGGCGGAATCCAGAAAGCCACCTCCGTCCCGCGGCAGGTGGAAGGGGGGCAACGTATTGCCGACCTCGAGCTCAGCCATATCGTCGCCCTTGTTTGTGGTTACACACCCTCATTCGCCATATACTGTCGCTGTCGGATTCGTCCACCACCGGACGCGCCGCGCACATACTGGAAGACGTGTTGGAGCCGAGCGACCACAAGCACGAGAAGATCCGCTTCCGCCGCACCGACATCGTTCGGCTGCACACTTTGCCGTCGGCGACGATGCAGGAACGGAGGGTGCGCGACCCGCATCTGCGCGCCCGGCTGGCCCCGTTGCTGCGCTGGACATTCGTGGCGCTGGTGGTTTTGCTGCTCGGTCTGCCGGCGGCGATCTATGCGCTCAGCATCTCAGGCCTGGGCGACGCGCGTCTGCGCGCCGCCGCGGAAGATGCGCTGACGGCGCTGGCCGGCGTCGACATCGACGCCCGGATCGGTTCGCCGCGGCTGTCGATCGACCGGTCGCGGTTCATCGGGATCGAGGTCAAGGATGTTCGGCTGACCGGCGGTGTCGACGGCGCAGACATCGTCGAGGCCGGCAGGATCCGGTTCGGCGTGCGCTTCCGGCCCCTGCTTGGCGGGGAGGTGCAGCTGGGCAGCGCCACGATCGAGGACGCGACGATCAGCCTTGCCGCGCTGCCTGAGTCCAGCGGACAGCTTTGGACGGCAAACATCACCGGCCCCGACGGCCTCGTCGATCCGGGCCTCGTCATGAAGGCGGTGTTCCAGTCGATTCACCGGGCGTTCGAGACGTTCGACATGGGGTCGACCAAGAGTATCGACCTGAAAAACGTGGAAATCCTGCTTCCGCCACATCTGCGGGCAAGCAGCTTGATGGTGTCCGAGGCGCATGTCGAACGTATCGGGGCGGGGACGGTCGCATTCAACGCCACCGCCAACATCGACGGGCGGCCGGTACAACTCGACGGATCAGCCGAACTGGAGAACGTGACGCGCCGGATCGCGGCCTTCAAATCGGTGGTGTCGCTCGCGCCGACCTATTTCGAAGGTCCGTTCGCAGCCAACGCGCCGCGGCGCAACTTTGCCGTGACGCGATGGGGCGGCGGAATGGAACTGACGGTCGAGGGAAACGAGACGAGCGGGGCCGCCGGCCAGTTCCGCCTGCGCGCCGAGATGACCGGCGCCGAGGTGCATTTCGCCAACGGCCAGAAAATGACAGGCACCACGAGCTTCGCCGCATCATTCGATCCGAAGAGCCGCAAGGTCGAGATTGAGAAGTTGCTGGTATCGGTCGGCCGGTCCCGGTTCGATTTCCATGGTGCTGTCGGGCCGTCGCCGATCGCCGATGGCGAGGCCCCGACCTATCGCTTCGAACTGGTGAGCGACGGCTCGAAGCTGGCGCCGGGCGGCTCGAGCGAGCCCGATCTGATCATACTGGCGCGCCTGGCCGGCCACTACGATCCGGCGGCCAATATGCTGACTGCCGACGAGATCGCCGTGCGAACCGGGCGCGGCGATGTTCTGGGCAAATCCGTGGTGACGTTCGCCGGCGGATTGAGCCCCGGTATCGATCTCGTTCTCGCGACACAGGAACTGCCGGTAAGCCACGCCAAGCAGCTCTGGCCCTGGTTCTCCGCATCGGGCGCCCAGAGATGGGCGCACGCCAACCTTTTTGGCGGCATCATACGCAACACATCGATTGCGATGTCGATCAAGCCCGGCCGGCTTGGCGACGGCGTTGCGCTTCGGCAAAATGAAATCTCCGGCCATTTCGAGATGGCCGGTGCACGCTTCGACATCACCGGTCAGATCCCGCCGGTTCGCGACGCGATCGGCGTGGTCGACTTCAGGGGCGCCGATGTCGATATCAGCCTGGAGTCCGGCACCATCTATCTGCCCACCGGCCGCACGGTCGCCGCCAGCGACGGAAAGTTCCTGATCCGCGAAGGCGACAAGCCGCCAGTCATCGGCGATCTCGACATTTCGATCGACGGCAAGGCCGACGCGGTCGCAGAACTGGCCTCCTACAAGCCGATCGACGCGATGCGGCATCTCGAGTTGACGCCGGACGAACTGGCCGGCGATGTCTCCGGCCAGGTCAAGGCGCGCATCCCCCTACAGCAGGACGTCGAGATGGCCCGGCTCGGCTGGAACGTGAAGCTCGACTACACCGATCTGGCGCTAGTCAATGCGAAGGCAAGACTGAATGGCATGCCGGCGCTCATCGAATTGGCCGAGCCGCTCGGCGCCAGCGACAAGCCGCGTGTGCGCAACATTTCGATCGAGCTCGACGACAAGGCGCGCGAAGAACTCGCGCCCGGATTGAGTGCGCTGCTGTCCGGTCCGATTTCCATCAAGCTGGAGGGCAGCGGCCAAAAGACCCAGCAAATCAGCGCAGATCTGACGGCGGCGCGCCTCGACCTGCCTTGGGTCGGCTGGACGAAAGGCCCGGGCGTTCCGGCGACGATGTCCTTCTCGCTCGACACGAGCAAGGGTGACAACCGCATGACGGATATCAAGCTCTCTGGAAAGACGTTCGCGATTTCCGGCGACGCGACCGTGAACAAGAGCGGATTGATGTCGGCGCGCTTCGATACGGTGCAGTTGAACCGCGGCGACGACATCGCCGTCGACATCAAGCGCGCCGGCGGCGGCTACCGGATCGCCATCAAGGGCAACGCGTTCGACGCGCGCGGCCTGATCAAGCGCGTGCTGTCCGACCCGGAAGCGGCCGCGGGCGGCGGCGGAACGACCAAAGGCGCGCCGATTTCGATCACCGCAAAGATCGCCAATGTCGGCGGCTTCGACCGCGAGAACCTGGCCCTGGTCGAGATCGACTATGAGGGCGTCGGCGCGTCGGTGGGCAATCTCCGCCTGACCGGAGCCACACTGCAGGGCGGTACGGTGTCGGTAACCGATACGCCGGCCGGCGCGGGGCGAACCGTCCGGATGCGGTCGTCCGATGCCGGCGGACTGATGCGGTTCCTCGACATCTATCCGCACATGCAGGGCGGACAGATCGCGCTTGAGCTGACGTCGACCGGAGGCGGTCCGCTGAAAGGCCAGATCGAAGCGCGTGACTTCGCGCTGGTCGACGAGCCGCGGCTGAAATCGATCGTCGCCACCGCGCCGCCCGGCGATCGCAGCCTCAACGACACGATCAAGCGCGACATCGACACCTCGCGGGTCACCTTCGACCGCGGCTTCGCCCTGGTCGAGAAGGGTGACGGCTATCTGTCGATCGATCGCGGCGTGCTGCGCGGCCCGCTGATCGGCACGACGTTCCAGGGGTCGCTCTACGACAAGTCCGGCAATATGGCGATCACCGGTACGTTCATGCCGGCCTACGGGCTGAACCGGCTGTTTGCCGAGATACCGATCGTCGGCCAGCTGCTCGGCAACGGCCGCGACCGCGGCCTGATCGGCATCACCTACAAGGTCGCCGGTGACGCCAAGTCGCCGCAGGTCCAGGTCAATCCGATTTCGGCGATCGCGCCCGGGATCTTCCGCTCGATCTTCGAATTCAACTGAGCGGTAGGTCTGCCCGCCTCAGCCCGCCAGGTGCTTTCGGGCAGCGTAGAGCGATACGGCGGCGGCGTTCGACACGTTGAGCGAGCGGATCGGACCCGGCATGGCGAGGCGGGCGAGCACGTCGACCGTTTCGCGCGTCTTCTGGCGCAGGCCCTTGCCCTCGGCGCCGAGCACCAGCGCCAGGCGTTGCCCGGAAAATCCCTGTTCGAGTTCGGTGTCGCCGTCCGAATCGAGGCCGATCGTGCGGAAGCCCGCTTCCTTGAGCTCACCGAGCGCCTCGGCCAGATTGCGCACCTCGATCATGTCGATGTGTTCCAGCGCGCCGGAGGCGGACTTGGCGAGCACGCCGGATTCCTGCGGGCTGTGGCGCGCCGTGACGATCACCGCGCCCGCGCCGAAGGCGACCGCCGAGCGCAGCACGGCGCCGACATTGTGTGGATCGGTGACCTGGTCGAGCACGACGACCAGCGGCGTGTCCTTGAGGTCGGCGAGCGTCTTGGGATGCAGCGGCCGCGTCTCGATCAGCACGCCCTGGTGCACTGCGTCGCTGCCGGTCACCTTGTCGATCGCGCGCGGTTCGACGATCTCGACCGGGAAGGCGAGGGCGCCGGCGTCGGCGATCTCGAGCCGCTCAAGCGCGTTGCGCGTCACCATCATGCGCGCGATCTTGCGCTTGGGATTGTCAAGCGCGGCGCGTACCGTGTGGATGCCGTAGAGGCGGATCTGGCCGTGCGGCGGCGCGTCGCCCGCGGCGACCGGCTGTTTGGCGCGAAATTCCGGCGTGCCGCCGGCCTTCTCGTCGCGAAAAGCGCGCCGCAGTTTGGCGTAATGGGTGTCTTTGAGGGTGCGGGAATTGTTGTTATCGTTGTCCATGCCGTCTTATAGCGACATGGGCCGCAAAAGCCCATGCGCTATCGTCGGTCGGGCGCGCCGGTTTTCGCTGCCCTCATTGTTGACAGTCCCGGACCTTGCCGCCATAAGGCGCATCGCGGATCGGCCGCCGGGTTTACCCCCCGGAAGCCGCCGCCTCTGGCTCCGACGCAGTTATGGAGGGATGCCCGAGTGGTTAAAGGGGA
>JAUYMV010000083.1 GCA_030698645.1 Mesorhizobium sp. | reverse complement strand
CATCGGCTGTGGCGGCGTGGTGGGCCGTGCCGCGCAGTTCGAAGGCGATGTGGTGGACGCGCGAGTCGGGCAGGCCGACGACGTTGACCACGTGGTGCTCGCGGTTGCAGGTCATGAAGCGAGCGACACCGCCAATGTCGTCGGTATAGGCGAAGCCGAGGAAGTCCTCGTAGAACTGCACCAGTTTGCCGGCCTCGGGCGTGATCACCGCGGTGTGGCCAAGACGCAGCAGCGATGCGCCGCTTTCCTTGTATCCGGGGCACGGCATCTCGATTTCGTTGAAGAGCTGGAAGACGACGCCGCCCGGGCCGACGACCTCGACCAGTTCGGCGACGCCCGGCTGGCTGTCGGTCTTGATGGCCGCCGGCAGTCCGAGCGCCTGCACCTCGCGGGCGATGTCGGCGACCGAAATGTGCGGCTTGAGCTGGTAGCCGTGATGCACCAGCGCTTTCGCCTTGGCCTGGCGCAGGACGATGTTGTGGTGGTCGTGGCCGATCGACAGGTAGATTTCGCCGTCATGGCCACGCGCGGTCTCGGTCATGCCGAGCGCCTCGATGTAGTGGTCCCGCGTCCGCTCCAGATCGGCGGTTTCCAGCGCGACGTAGCCGAGCCGGAACACCTTGGGATCAAATTTCTTCTGCATGGGTCTGTCTCCTCCTGAGATGTCGGCGCACCGACCGTTTGGTATTGATCGCCTCGGATGCGCGCCTCAGCGCTGCCAGTCGCGCCCGGGTTTGGCCACCGCGGCCTTTAGGGCAAGCATGCGCTTCAGCCGCGCCCTGTCGGTCATCGACAGCTTGAGGACGGTCCAGAGCCGCCGGGGCGTCAGCCTCGCGTCGATGAAGTCGTCCGGCAAATCCGGTCCCCATTGATAGAGGCCTTCGCGGTCCATCAGGTGGTATCCGGGCGGATGATCCGCGTCGAACAGATCGCCATCCGCATAGTGTTCATGCTTCTGACGCCAGGGGTCCCGCCAGTAGTCGAAGATCTGGCTTCCGAGCAGATGACGGCCGACGCCCCATGCGTGGACGTAGCGCTTGGCCATCATTATCTGCTGGCCCATTTCCACGGCATCGAGATCGATCACCTCGAACGCGACGTGATCGACCTTCGACTCCAGACCGAGGGCGACGAAAAGCGTGTGGTGGTCCGTCGGGACGGAGCCGCGGTCAAGACGCATGAAGGACCCGACGGGAGTTCCGTCGGGGAGGCACATCACGTCGGAGGGGAGGAAGCCGAGCGTGTCCATGTACCAGCGCGCGCTGATGTCGAAATCCGGGGTCTCGAGAACGAGATGCCCAAGTTTCGTGACTTGCGGCGGTGCCAGCGCGGGTCTTTGCGTGTCATTCACACGGACGATCTGGTTCGGGGCGTTGTGCGGGATCGCGTCGCGGATCGGCAATTCGGCAATAGGCGTATAGCCGTGCACAATCTGCACGTTCACACCCTGCGGGTCGGAGAGATTGACCACCGACCCGCCTCCCGGGAACGGGAAGGTCTCAACCGGGCGACCG
>JAUYMV010000079.1 GCA_030698645.1 Mesorhizobium sp. | reverse complement strand
TGGTCGCCGTGCTGTCGGGCGCGTTCCTGACATTCGCGATCGTGATCGGCGAGTTCACGATGGCCGCGCTGCTCAATCGCCCTGCCTTCGGCCCGTTCATGCAGTTGCTCGGCGCCAACCGCGCCTATGAGCCGGCGGCGCTCGCCGTCATCGCCTTTGGCATCACCTGGGGCTGCATGGCCCTGATCCAGATCGTTTCCCGCTTCGCGCCGCGAGCGCCTGCACAGCCGCACTGACCACGGAAGAGCGCCGACGAATGTCCGATACGTTCCTGTCCATTAAAAATGTGCGCAAATCCTTCGGGGCGACCACAGTCGTCCAGGACTTCAACTTGGACGTCAACCACGGCGAGTTCGTCTCGTTCCTGGGACCCTCCGGCTGCGGCAAGACGACGATGCTGCGCATTGTCGCGGGTTTCGAGGAGCCGACATCGGGACGCATTATCATCGGCGGCAAGGACGTCACGGCGCTCAGGCCGAACCAGCGCAACATCGGCATGGTGTTCCAGTCCTATGCATTGTTTCCCAACATGACCGTCGGCCAGAACGTCGGCTTCGGCCTGCGCGTCGCCGGCATGCCCAAGGCGGAACAAGCGAAGCGGATCGACGAGATGCTGCGGCTGATCAAGCTGCCGGATCTCGCATCCCGCTATCCCTACCAGCTTTCCGGTGGCCAGCAGCAGCGCGTCGCGCTCGCCCGCGCCATGGCGGGCAAGCCGCAGGTGCTGCTGCTCGACGAGCCGCTGTCGGCGCTCGACGCCAAGGTGCGGGTCTCGCTGCGCGAGGAGATCCGCGCCATCCAGAAGGCGCTCGGCATCACCACGATCTTCGTGACGCACGACCAGGAAGAGGCGATGTCGATGTCCGATCGCATCGTCGTGATGAACGGCGGGCGCGCCGAGCAGGTCGGCACGCCGTTCGAGATCTACAACCGGCCGGCGACGCGTTTCGTCGCCAATTTCGTCGGCACGCTGAACGTGCTGGAAGGCAAGGTCACCAATCCCGGGACCGGCGCCGTCGAAATCGAAGGCAGCGGCGTGATCCTTGGCCGGCAGATCGAGGGCGCCAAGGTGGGCGATCCCATATCGCTGGCGCTGAGGCCGGAATCCGTGTCGCTCGGAAGCCAGCCCGGACGGCCCGCGGAACTCGACTGCACCATTCACTCCGTGAACTTTCTCGGCTCGGTCATCCGGATTCGCGCCAACGTCGGGAGCAATTTCGTGTCGCTCGACACGTTCAACAACGCCTCCGCCCCGCCGCCGGCAGCGGGCGACAAGGCGAAGATCAGCTTCTCGCCGGACGACTTCCTGGTGTTGAAGGACTAGCGGTTCCTGGTGCTGACGGACTAGTGGCGCATCGTGGGCAGCGAGTTTCGCCGCTGTCGTCCCACCCGACGCCAATTGGGCGTCGTGCCCGCGGCGCTTACATCGCGCCGCAATCGGCGCCGATCAGTTCGTCCGCCACCTTCTTCTGGTTCTCGTCCAGCACGGCGTAGAGGCCTTCGGTTGCAGGCTTCATCGCTTTCATGGACTCCAGCATGGCCTCCATGCTGGCGATGCGCGCGTCCATGCGCTCGGTCGCCGTGCCCGCCTGCATGGTTTCGACCATCGACTGGTGCAGCGACTGCATGAGTTCCACGCGCGCTTCAACGGCGGCGGCATAGGCGTCCCAAGCCTCGGTTTGCGCAGCCGTTATCTCGAGTTCGCCCTTGAGATAGGCAAGACGGCCCCCGACGACGGCTCCCATCCGTGGCTGGCGTCCCATCATGCCGCGACCCCAGCCGCCCTGACCCCAACCGCCCATCATACCGTGACCCATCATGCCGATCGTCGGGCAACCCCCGCCCATCATCCCCATCATGCCGCGCGGCCCGTCGGCATTCTGGGCGAGGGTGGGCGACACGACAGCCGCGCTCATGGCGAATGCAAGGGCAACGGATATGATCGGCCTGGTCATTGGCGTATCCTTTCGGTGTTGCAGCGTTCTCTTCCGGGCATGCTCCGCCCTTTTCAACGCAAGGCCATTGATGTGCATCAAGTGCCGGGCAAGACGTCAATTATCCTCGGATGATCGCGAGTGCCGGCGCCCGCCTCGATCGGCGCCCGAGCGCCTTCAGGGCTACTGGCCATTCTTCTTCAGCCAATCCTTCAGGAACGCGATCTCGGTTTCCTGTGCCACGATGATGTCGTTGGAAAGCCTCGTCAGCTCCGGATCGTTTTCGCCGCTCGCCAGATAGGCCCTGGCCATGTCGATTGCGCTCTGGTGGTGTGGGATCATCATCAGCGCGAAGTCGGCGCCGGGCTTGCCGGTCATCGTCATGGCGTCCATCTCGGCATCCATTTTCGTCATGGCGTCCATGTAGGCGGTCGACGCGGCGCTCATTTCGCCCATCTTGCCGTGATCCATCTGGGCCAAGCCGCTCGATACGAAGGAAAACGTGACGGCTGCGAGGAGCGCGGCGGCTGCGGACAGTGTACGGGTGGTGTTCATGAT
>JAUYMV010000077.1 GCA_030698645.1 Mesorhizobium sp. | reverse complement strand
GGGTCGCCTCGTCGACCAGCGCGCGGCGCAGGTCGAGCCGATCGACGACGTGGCGCATGCCTTTCGACTGCTCCTCGCGCAGGCCCTTGCGGCGGCGGTCGGCCTCGACGGCGAGCCGTGCGCGCTGCTTCGCGCGCAGCTCGTCGCGCTCGATGGCGACGGATTTCATGCGCGCCTTCAGCTGGTTGCCGCCAAAGGCGGGAATCAGCGTGAACATCGTGGCGAAGACGGCAATGCCGACGAAGAGCGCGATCAGGAATGCGGGATCGGACACGGATTTCGCGAGCTGGCCAATCATGACGCTGTCCTACACATCGAAGTTCATCATCTTCTTCATTACGAACACGCCGATCGACATCCAGACGGCCGAAAAGGCGAGGATCATGTGGCCGGTCGGGGTGAGAAACAGCGGCATGATGTAGTTCGGGCTCGACAGGTAGACCAGGATGGCGACGATGAACGGCAGCGCGCCGATGATGACGGCGGACGCCTTTGCTTCCATCGACAGCGCCTGGACCTTGGCCTTCATCTTCTTGCGGTCGCGCAGCACGCGCGACAGATTGCCGAGCGCTTCGGACAGATTGCCGCCGGCTTGCTGCTGGATCTGGATGACGATGCCGAAGAAGCCGGCCTCGGTGCAGGGCATGGTTTCGATCATGCGCATCGCCGCTTCCGGAATCGACAGGCCGACCTGCTGCGATTCGACGATGCGGCGGAACTCCGTCCTGACCGGCTCCGGCGCTTCGCTGGCGATCAGCCGGATGCCGTCGTTGAGAGGCAGGCCGGACTTGACCGCGCGGACGATGATATCGAGCGCATTGGGAAACTCGTTCAGGAACGCCTTGACGCGGCGCGCGCGGCGGAAGCCGACGAACCATCGCGGCAGGCCCAGTGTGCCAGCCAGAAATGCGCCGGGAACGATGTAGAGCGGCGCGCCGCCGTACCAGGCCAGCGCGGCCAGCACGACGCCGCAGACCGCGGAATAGATGTAGAAGCGCTCCATCGTCACCGTCATCCCGGCCTGCCTGATCTGAACCTTGATCGGCGGCTTCTTGATGTTGCGGTCCTTGTCCTTTTGCCGCTTCTCGAGATCGTTCAGCGAATCCTGAACCGTTTTGCGCCGTTTCGCCGCCTCCTGGACGCGGTCGCGCGACGCGCTCACCGCCAGGCGGTCGGTATCGGCTCTCTTGACGGTTTCGAGTCGCTTTTCAGTGTTGGATTCGTTGGCGATGCGCGTGAACATGAACGCATAGGCGACCGCGCCGGCGCTGATGCCGGCGAGTGCGATGAACGCGAGGAGGGTCGTCTCGATGCCGAACATGCGTTGCTATTCCTATACCGCGCGCCGTCAGTTCGCGCGCACTTCCATCGCTTCGAGCACCTTTGCCAAGCGCTGCTCCTCGTTGAAATAGCGCGCGCGCTCCCAGAACTTGGGCCGGCCGAGACCGGTCGAGACATGTTCGCCGATCAGCCTGCCGTTCTGGTCCTCGCCCTTGATGTTGTAGAGGATGAGGTCCTGCGTGATGATCACATCGCCTTCCATGCCGATCACCTCGGTGATGTGGGTGATGCGGCGCGAGCCGTCGCGCAGGCGGGCCGCCTGGATGATGATATCGACCGAACCGACGACGATCTCGCGGACCGTCCTCTGGGGCAGTGTGAAGCCGCCCATCGCGATCATCGATTCGATACGGTTGAGGCATTCGCGTGGGCTGTTGGAGTGGATCGTGCCCATCGAGCCGTCATGGCCGGTGTTCATCGCCTGCAGCAAATCGAACACTTCGGGTCCACGCACTTCACCGACGATGATGCGTTCTGGACGCATGCGCAGGCAGTTCTTGACCAGGTCACGCATGGTGACCTCGCCCTCGCCCTCGAGATTGGGCGGGCGGGTTTCAAGGCGCACGACGTGCGGCTGCTGCAGCTGCAACTCGGCCGAGTCCTCGCAGGTGATGACGCGTTC
>JAUYMV010000074.1 GCA_030698645.1 Mesorhizobium sp. | reverse complement strand
CGCAGCGAGGTGTTGTAGACGCGCACCGCCTCGATGTAGTCGCGCCGGGCCACTGCGATACGGTTCTCGGTGCCTTCGAGCTGCGCCTGCAACGCCAGGAAATTCTGGTTGGACTTCAGGTCGGGATAATTCTCCACGACGGCGAGCAGCCGCGACAGGGCGCCGGTCAATCCGGCCTGGCTTTCCTGGAAGGCCTTGAAGGCGTCGGGATCGGACAGCATCTCCGGGGAGACCTGGATTTGCGGCTGGGTTGCCTTGGCGCGCGCCTCGACGACCGATTCCAGCACGTCCTTTTCCTGCGCCGCGTAGCCTTTCACCGTCTCGACCAGATTGGGGATCAGGTCGGCGCGGCGCTGATACTGGTTGAGCACCTCGCTCCATGCCGCCTTGGCCTTTTCTTCCGCCGTCGGAATGGTGTTGAACCCGCAGCCCGACAGGGCGGGAAGCGCGAAGAGAAGCAGCAGGGCGGCGACGAAGCGCGGCAGGTGGACAGCCGGCAGAAGGCGATCGGCAATCATGGTATTCCCCCATCTCGTCTCCTCGTCGTGAGGAGCAAATGTCGGCCTACATTAATGCGGAACCGGGGCGAAGGAAACCGCGTCGATTCAGGCGGCAGCATAGGAGGCCGCAACTGGCGGCGAAGATGCTGTGATTTGACCGCGCCGCGCGCTACACTTGCTCCATGAGCAACAGAAAAGACGATGGCGAGAGCGAATCGCGCCGCATCCTCGACCGGATCGACAAGGAATCGGCGACCGGCGGCCAGGGTTTCGTCGCCCGCCGCATCGACCGGACGCGCAACCATCTCTCCGGCGTCGATGTCGATCCGGAGGACAGGATCGAGTTGTGGGGCACGCGCATCGGCCGCGGACTCGGATTCGTGATCACCATCGTTCTGGTGCTCTGGCTCGTCGTCTATGTCATGGGCGGCGGCTGACTCCATGCAGCCGGGCAGCCAGGACGCACCGCGTGCGGTGATTGTCGTTTCCAGTCATGTCGCACGCGGCTCGGTCGGAAACCGCGCGGCCGTCTTCGCGCTGGAAACGCTCGGCTATCCGGTCTGGGCGGTACCGACGGTCATCCTCCCCTGGCACCCCGGCCACAGCCGGGCGACCCGCATCGTGCCGCCGCCGGAACAGTTTGCCGCATTGATGAAGGATCTCGAGGGGTCGCCCTGGCTCGGCGAAGTCGGCGCCGTGCTGTCCGGCTATCTGGGAGATGCCGCGCAGGCAGGCGCCGTGGCCTCGCTGGTCAAGGCCGTCAAGGCGCGCAATCCGAAGGCGCTCTATGTCTGCGATCCGGTGATGGGCGACGCCGGCGGCCTCTATGTCCCGGAAGCCACCGCCATCGCGATGCGCGACCGGCTGGTGCCGCTCGCCGATATCGCGACGCCGAACCGCTACGAGCTCGAATGGATGGCGGGGCGGAAGCTGGAGGACATGCGCGAGGTCATGAACGCCGCGCTCGCGGCGGGACCGCCGACAATGCTGGTGACCTCGGCGCCGGCGATGATGAATGGCAGCATCGCCAACCTCCTGCTCAACGCCTCGCAAGCGCTGCTCGCCGAGCATCGACTGATCGACCGGCCGCCGAACGGCCTCGGCGACCTGACGGCCGCCGTGTTCCTGGCGCGTACCATGGCGTCTGCTCCGGCCGAAAAGGCGCTGCAATCGACGACCGCCGCCGTCTACGAGATCCTGGCGCGCACCGCCAAGCGCGGCGGCGACGAACTGCAGCTGGAAACCGACGCGCAGAGCCTGTCGCACCCGATGGCGATGGTGCAGATGCGCCACCTCGTGCACCCCGGCAAGGACCGGCGGGCGTGAGGCGATTGCTGTCCGGAGCCTTCTCCTGAGAACCTAGATTGGCATTTCCGGCGGCGGCGGCAGGACCACCGCGCGGGGCGGGTCCGGGAGGCGGCGCCAGGCAAACCAGGACAGAATCGCGATCGTGCCCATGGCCGGCACGACCGTTGCGAGCGCCAGCACCGGTTCGCCGATCAGGACCGCCGCCATGCTGCCGAGCAGGCCGGCGCCCATCTGCATGAAACCGGACAAGGAGGCGGCGGCACCCGCCATGTGCGGGAAGGGGGCGAGCGAGGCGGTCGTCATGGCGGGCGTGACGAAGGCGATGCCGAATGCGTAGCAGCCGATCGGTCCCATCACCGTCAGGAAGCTTGGCTCGAAGAGGCGCAGCAGGATGAACAGGGCGATGCCGCCCGCCGCGACGAAGCAGAGGCCGATCGGAACGAGGCGGAACGCGCCGATGCGCGAAATGGTGAGCCGCACCGCGACGGTGCCCAGAAAATAGAAGCCCGACTGCATCAGCATGCTGAGGCCGAAATGCGTCGCCGTGAGACCAACCCGGTCGATCAGGATAAAGGAGAGCAGCGTCGCCTGGGCATAGAGCGCGCCAACGGTGCCGGCCATCATCAGGCTGGTGAACATGAAGTAGGGGCTGGCCAAGAGCGTCGCGTATGACCGCGCGATCGCCTTCGGGCGAATGCGAGACAGGTCACGCGTGACGGTTTCGCGCATCAGGAAGACAGCCGCGAGCACAATGCCGACGCCGAAGGCGACCATCAGGATGAAGATGGCGTGCCAGCCGAACAGTTCCATCGTGATGCCGCCGATGACCGGCGAGAAGGCCGGGCCGATCGCCAGGATCATGCCGATCATGTTCATGATGCGCGCGGAGCGCTCGTTGGTGAAGAGATCGCGCACGATGGCGCGCGACATGGAGACGCCGACGGCGGCCCCCACGCCCTGGACGAAGCGCGCGGCGATCAGCACTTCCACATTGGGCGAAAACAGCGCCACCAGGCTTGCGCTCATGTAGATCAGCACGAAGGCGATGGTGATCGGGCGGCGGCCAAAGCCGTCCGACAGCGGCCCGCAGACGAGCTGCGCCAGCGCGAAGCCCGCGAAATAGAGCGACAGCGTCAGCTTGACGGCGGACTCCGTGGTTCCGAATGCCTGCACGATCTCGGGCATTGCCGGCGTGTAGAGCGCCATCGACACGGGCCCGAGCGCCACCAGCAGGGCGCCCAGCCACATCACCCGGCGCTCGCTCATCACGGGAGCCGCAGGAGTCATCAGGTTCATGCCGCGGAGCTCTCGCGAAGAATGGTGTCGGCGCGCATGCCGGCAAGCGTGGTTCGGGCGACCTTGAGCGTCGCCAGCAGGTGGTCCCAGTCGGCCGCCGGGATATCGCGTGCGACATCGGCGCGAAGCGCGGCGCCGATTTCCTGCATCCGGACCAGCACGTCGTCCGCCTTGGGAGTGAGGTGGACCAGATTGGCGCGTCGGTCGGTCGGATCCGTGCGGCGTTCGATCAGGCCGCGCGCTTCGAGACGGTCGAGATAGGTGGTCAGTGTCATTGCCTCGACGCCCATGCGTTCGGCAAGCACCGTCTGCCGCACGACGCCGGCGCGCGCCGCCTGCGACAGGGCGCGGCCCTCGCCGGCGGTCACGCCAAGGCCGGCCTCGGCGATGCGGCGGTCCATCTCGGCACGGATCAGTCGAGATGTATCTGTGATGAGGAAGCCGAACGAGTCGGGATCTATCTGACGGGGCATGGATTCCGACGGACGCTGCGGGATAATACTAAGCTAGACTTATTATCAGGCGGAACTAGCAAAGCCGCCGCGGTGCGTCAAGCCGGTTGCGCAGTCCGGAGCTCGGCCCTACATGCGCAGCGACCATTTTGCATCAGGGACTCACCACATGCCCGACGCCGCCACGCCCTTCGATCTTGCCGTGCATCCCTTGAGCAATTGGGGCGGCACGATCGGCTTGCCGGCGTTCACCGCCATCGACGATGGCGATTTCGCGCCGGCTTTCGATGCGGCGCTCGCCGCGCACGATGCCGAAATCAAGTCGATCGCCGCCGATCCGGCGGAACCGACGATCGAAAACACGCTGGCTGCGCTGGAACTTGCGGGCGAAGCGCTGGGTCATGTCAGCGCCCTGTTTTGGGCGCGCGCGGGCGCGCATACCAACGATCTGATCCAGGCCTTGGAACGCGATATCGCACCGAAGATGTCACGGCATTTCTCGGCCATCTCGATGAATGCGGAGCTGTTTGCCCGCATCGACACGCTCTACCAAGCCCGTGAGACGCTTGGCCTTGATGCGGAGACGCATCGCGTCCTCGAAAAGACCTGGAAGCGCTTCGTGCGCGCGGGCGCGAAACTCTCGCCCGACGACAAGGCGCGGCTCTCGGCGATCGGCGAGGAACTGGCCTCGCTCGGTGCGAATTTCGGCCAGAACCTGCTTGCCGACGAAAAGTCCTTCGCGATGTTCCTCGCCGAGGACGAACTCGACGGGCTGCCGGACTTCCTGCGCTCGTCGATGGCGGAGGCGGCCAAGGCGCGCGGCGAGGAAGGCAAATATGCGGTGACGCTGTCGCGCTCGATCTACGAGCCGTTCACGACCTTCTCGAACCGGCGCGACCTGCGCGAGAAGGCGTTTCGCGCCTTCGCCGGCCGCGGCGAGACCGGAGGGGACACCGACAACCGCGAGATCGTCCGGCGCACGCTGGAACTGCGCGCCGAGAAGGCGCGGCTGCTCGGTTACGAGAGCTTCGCCGCGCTGAAGCTCGACGATACCATGGCCAAGACGCCGGGCGCCGTGATGGCGCTGCTGGAGCCAGTCTGGGAGAAGGCGCTGGAGAAGGCGGCGGCGGACGAGACCGAGCTGAAGCGGCTGGCGGCCGGCGAGGGCCGCAACCATGACATCCAGCCGTGGGACTGGCGACACTATTCCGAGAAGCTGCGCGCCGAGAAATACAGTTTCGACGAGGCAGAACTGAAGCCCTATCTCCAGCTCGAACGGATCATCGACGCCTGCTTTGACGTGGCGACCAGGCTGTTCGGCATCTCCTTCGTCGAGCGGCCGGAGATCGAGGCATGGCACCCTGACGTGCGCGTCTTCGAGGTGCGCGATCGCGACGGGCACCGCATCGCGACGTTCCTGGCGGACTATTTCGCGCGGCCGTCGAAGCGCTCGGGCGCGTGGATGAGCAGTCTCGAATCCGGCTATTCGCTCGGCCAAGGCTCGAGGCCGGTCATCTACAACGTGATGAATTTCGCCAAGCCGGCGCCCGGCGAACCGGCACTGCTGTCGCTCGATGAAGCGCGCACGCTGTTTCACGAGTTCGGCCACGCGCTACATGGCATGCTGACCGATGTGCGCTGGCCGTCGATCGCCGGCACCTCGGTCAGTCGCGATTTCGTGGAGCTGCCGTCGCAACTCTACGAACACTGGCTCACCGTGCCCGAGGTGCTGTCCAAGCATGCGC
>JAUYMV010000057.1 GCA_030698645.1 Mesorhizobium sp. | reverse complement strand
CCGCGGTTGGCAATCAGGATCTTTGCGAAGGGTGGCGAAAGCGTCATCGAAAATCCCTGTGCGGCGTCAGGATGCGGCCCTCGTCGCACATGGCGCTCATCCGGTGGTGTCCGTGCGGGCGGCAGCCGAAGCGGATTTGAGCCCGTCCGTGCGCCACTCCTGTCTGGTACGCCATCGAGCGCCGCTCGGCAATCAGCATCCGCCGCGCGGTGCGCGGCAGCCGTCAGGGGCCGCAAAGCGCCCTGAGTTCGCTTGCGAGATCGTCCGCATGGAGCTCCGACCAACCCGAATTCGCGCCGCCGGCGAAGTAGGCGACGAGGGCGACGCCCGAGTTTTCCGCGAGGGCAAGTCTCACCACATCGTCGGGTAACACTGTCGGCCGACCGAACAGCAGGCGCGCCTGCCACGTGACGCCCTGGAATGTATGGGTGAGCACCTCGGCACAGCTCAGCCGGTCGGGGCTGTCGAGATCGAAACTGTAGTCGTATGGGTGGCCGAGCTGTTCGATGGCCAGGCCCGCAAGCTCGCAACGCCATCCGGCGAGGTCGCTCTCCGGCGACTGCACGCGTACCACGGCCAGTCGGTCGGAATCGATCATCCGCGCAAGGCTGGCAAGCACCGTCCCGCCGGGCTCGGCCTCAATCACCGCATGCCCTGTGCGATCCGCTCCTGAAGCGGCGCCACGTCCGGGTGATCCCACAGGCCCACCCGGCGCAGCGACACCTCGTCGCCAAGCCAGATGGCGGCATGCGTGAAAATGCCGGGAATGATCGCGTCCGTGACCTTGTAGCCGTTCTTTACCACGATGACGTCGAGCGGCTGGAGAATGCCGGCCAGGCGGTTGCGAAACGCCGCCTCGTCCTCGAGATAGCCGCGCCGCCAGCGGATGAAACTCAACGGATAGCCCACCGCCGCGCCCATCGTATCGGTGATCCAGCGCAGCAGCGGAATTTCTCCCTCCTTCAGCCGAGCGGCCTCGGACTCCACGATCGGCCGGCAGGCCGGCGAAGGCGCAATGGTGAGGCCTGCCAACGTGACGGCGAAGACCGCTCCGATCAGGAGCAGCCAGCGCGCGCCCCGCCACCCCGATCCAATGCGCTCCCGGATGGTCATCGCACCCCCTGGCGCATGGGGTCGCGGTCCAGCTCGCGCAATCGCGTGCTCATCGCAGGGGACAGGAAATACTGCTTCTGCCGTGTGTTCACGCCGAACTGGTGAAGCAGTCCGGGGCCGCGCAGCAGCGATTGCCCGGCGCCCAGCACATGCGCACCCCCGTCCAGAAGATCGACGATCGTCGCCGCCACGTCGAACACGGTTCCGGAGTTTGTGATCCGGCCGGCCGCCAGGTGCGGCGCGTTGACGAAGAAGGTCAGCCGGCGCTCGCCGCGCGGCGGGAGGCGGGGCGTCTGGCTCGTCCGGTGGGCAAGGTGGTCGCTGAGGACGCCGATCAACGTCCCTGCCGAGTAAGGCCCCGCGCGAATGGCGGCGATGAAGGCGGCGAAGCCCTCCGCGGTGCAGCGGATCGCATTGCGCATCGAATCCTCGCCGTCGACCCTGCAATCCGGCGAGGGGAGACCGTTCGGATGGTGCGTGTCCAGCGTCAGCGCGATGAGCGCGAACGGTCGGCCGTCCGCCGACAGGCGCTGGAACCGGTGCATCGCCACCTTGAGCGTGGTCTGGTCGTGATATCCCCACGGACCAAGAGCGGGATCGGGATCGACCTCGGGATGCCGCCCGAGATAGGCCGCGATCTCGGGCGTGCCGAGAACTTCGTGGAAACCGTGGCGCCGGAGGAAGTCGCGCTTGCCGGCAAAGCGCGTATCGGCGCCGCCGACATAGACGACATGATATCCGTTGGCGGCAAGAACGTCGCCGAGGCAGACGGCGTTGGGCAGCGCCGGCCGAGCCCCGGTCAGCGGACGCGACAGGACGGCGTTGACGAGCGGATCGTCGATGAGCGGATAGCCGCACTGGGTGGCGACCAGCCCGGCGATGGTCCAGTCCGAGGAGAAGCCCGGCGAAACGTCGGAAAAATGCAGCGAGCGGTCACGCACGGCGCGCAGGTTCGCGGTCAGCGCGGAAAAGCCCGGATTGTCGAGATAGCTTTGCTCCAGGCTTTCGCCGTAGAGCAGAACCAGGTTCATCGGCCGGCCGAGGCGAACCGCGCCGGCGGAGCGAACGCTCTCGGGCGACGGCGCCTGGACCAGGGCTGGATGTCCGAAAGGTTCGAGCGCCCACGCGGCGATGCCGCCGGGTCTGGCGTAGGCAACCGCATCGCCGAGATAGGCGCCGATTCCGAGCAGAGGCGACCACAGGCACAGGGCCGCCGCCGTTGCGATCATCGGCAGGACCGCTGGCCGCCCCGGCCGTCGCGTGGCGAAGCCGAATGCGACCAGCGCGCCGGCCAGAAGCAGGAGCGCCAGCGCGATCAGGCCGAAATGCTCCGCAAGGCCGGCGAAGGCAAGGTCGACGCGCAGATGGTAGAAGAACGACTCGGCGAAGCCCGTCCCGCTCAGATAGTACGACTCCGTGAGCGCGCTGTTGAGCACCAGCATGATCGTGACGAACACGAACAGGAGGCCGCTTTTCCAACGCGACCTTGCCCCCGCGCCGGCGAGCCACAGGACTGCGACGGCGAGGGCGAGGCTGCTGGCGGGAAACGTGGCCGGCGCGCCGAAATAGCCCCAGGCCAGCAACGGTCCGAAGCACGCGCAAATCAGAAAGACCGCGAAAGCCAGCGTCTCGACCATGTCCCCATTCGCCCTTCCCCGAGGGCTTCTATCGTGCCGTTGCGACCGTCACGCCTTGATTTGGCGCAATGCGCCGCCGCCGTCAGCGGCTCCCCCTTCGAGGCGCCTCTGGCGGGATAGGCTTCGCTATTGTGGCCGACGCGACCCGTCGCGCCCTGGAGGCGCGTGGCGCAGCAGGGCGGCGCGGTCGATCGGCTTGACGCGCAGCCAGTTTTCGCGCCCGTCGCGGACGACCCGCAGCGGCAGTTCGGTGCCGACAGGACCGCTCGACCAGAGCGTGCGGTAGAAATCGGCAAGACCCTGCACTTCCTTGTCGCGCAGTTCGGCGATGACGTCGCCGCGGCGCAGGCCGGCGGCCGCGGCCGGTCCGCCGTCGGCGACGCTCATCACGATGACCTCGCCGTTCTGCTCCGCCGCATAGGCTCCGAGCCAGGGGCGCGGCGGCGCGGGCGTCCGGCCGCGCGTGACGAGATCGTCGAGGATCGGCTTCAGGAGGTCGATAGGCACCGACATGTTGATGGCGGCGACCTCGCCGTCCTGCATCATCTCGAGCCTGAGCGAGCCGATGCCGAGCAGCCTGCCGTCCGCGCCGACGAGCGCCGCGCCGCCCCAGGAGGGGTGCGCCGGCGCCGTGAAGATGGCGCTGTCGAGCAGATATTCCCAATATCCGGCGAACTCCTGCCGGGCGACGATCTCGCCCTCGACCGCCTGGCCGATGCCGTCGGCGAGCGTGATCCTGGTTCCGACCTTCGCCGAAGTGGAATTGCCGAGCGGCAGGGCCGGCAGGTCGAGATCGCCGACCGCCTTGACGAGGCCGAAGCCGGTTTCCTGGTCATAGGCGAGCGCATGGCCGGCGACGACCCGGCCGTCATGCCGGGTCAGCCAGACCTCGTCTGCTTCGGTGATCAGATAGCCGATGGTGAGCACGAGGCCGTTGGCGCCGATGACGACGCCGGAACCGGTGCGCTCGGTGCCGAGTACGCCAGCGGTGAAGGCGTCGTCCGGAATCCGGGCGCGCAGCGCGACGACGGAATGACGGAGAGGAGATGCGGGCATGGCACAGTATCCGGACTGCGGGGCGGCGAGGCGCCCGATTGGCTTGGTTTTCAATAGGTATGGTCGAGGACGCAAGGTGCAAGGGCGAAATGGCGATGCAGGCGACGCGCGCGGGTCTGCGTCGTAACCTGCGTCAGAACTGGAAATAGACGAAGGGCCGGATTTCGCGCGGCGTGAATGCAAAGGCAACGGCGAGCGCCACACCGCAGCCGACGGCGAACCACATTCCGGGTATTCGAACGATGCGATTCTCAAAGTCGTATCTATGCCAGCCCCCGTGGATGAGGCCCAAGGTTGCGAATGCAAGCAGCGGGTAGATCGTGATGCTGGAGATGCCGCTGGATCCTGAGAAATCGGCGATGAGGACGCCGACGGCGGTGCGCATGTCGTCCGCGCGGAAGAAGGCGGAGGCCAGAGTTGTGAAGCCGAACGTGAGCGGGAGCGCTACGATATACGGCAGTTTCGCCTTCTTCTCCCGACGGTTACGAAGACGGGTGAACGTCAGGTAGGCCATCGCCATTCCCTGCAGCGATCCCCATACGATGAACTTCCAGTCGGCTCCGTGCCAGAATCCGATGAGCGTCATGGTGATGAAGAGTCCACCGGCAATAGCACCGGGGTCGCGGCGATTCTTGACCAGGGGCGCGAAAACGTAGTCGCGGAACCATGTCCCCAACGTGATATGCCAAAGTCGCCACATCTCACCCAGGTCGCGCGAGAGCAGCGCGGGGCCGAAGTTTCTTGGCAGCTGATAGCCAAGCAAGGCCGCGATCCCGACGGCCATGTC
>JAUYMV010000052.1 GCA_030698645.1 Mesorhizobium sp. | reverse complement strand
AGCAGCGGCGAGGCGGAGAGATAGACCCAGATGCCGCCGATGTCAGGACGCATCTTCGTCGTCTCCGGGCGCGGCGAGACGGGCGACCAGCAGGAACACGCCGACGGTGACGAGCAGGGTCAGCGCAGTGGAAACGACCAGGGCGACGGCGAGCGCAAGACCGAATTCGGCCAGCACCGGTCCGTACTGCACGATGCCGACCGCCGCCGGCACGAACAGCAGCGAGAGGTTGCGCAGGATGCCGCCGGCCGTGGCGTCGAGGCTCCGCCCGGGGCCACCGCGCCAGACCAGCACGACGAAGAGCAGCGCCATGCCGACGACCGGGCCGGGGAAGGCCAGCGAAGGCATGATCTGGCGCACCGCCAGCACGATCACCTCGCCCGCCAATTGGCAGAGCAGAAGCGCGGCGAGCGCGCCGGCGAGATTGAGCGGGGCGGCGGGTCCGGGGCCTTGCGCTGCCGCGTCGCGCTCCATCGGCCTTGCCTCAGAGCGCCGAGAGCAGGTTTTCGCTTGGCCAGCCATCGGCCGGCAGCCCGGCCTTTTTCTGTTCCGCCTGCACGGCGGTGCGCGTGCCGGTGCCGAGCACACCGTCGATCTTGCCGACGTCGTAGCCGAGCGCCTGCAGCTTGGTCTGCAGTCTCTTCATGCCCTCGATCGTCAGGCCGGGCTCAGCTGAACGCGGGTCATAGGGCTTGGCGCCGCCGAGGCGCGCCGCCAGGTGTCCGGCGGTCAGCGTGTAGACCAAGCTCTTGTTCCACTCGAGATAGATGTCGAAGTTCGGATAGATGAGGAAGGCCGGCCCCTTGCGGCCCATCGGCAGGACGAGGCTCGATGGCTCATCGTCCGCCGGAATCGCCGAGCCGCCGGGCCGCGTGACGCCGGCTTCGGCCCAGTGCGAACGCGGATGCTGGTTCTCGCGGCCGGAGTCCGACCAGTCCATCTCGTCGGGCACGCGCACCTCTTCCATCCACGGCTCGCCCGCCCGCCAGCCGAGCGACTGCAGGAAGTTGCCGGTGGTCATGATGACGTCCGGCGCGCTGCCGCGCAGGTCGACGATGCCGTCGCCGTCGCCGTCGCGGCCCTTTTCCAGATAGTCGGACGGCAGGATCTGGGTCTGGCCGATCTCGCCCGCCCAGGCGCCCTTGACATCGGCCGGCAGGGTGCCGCTGTCGATGAGCTTGAGCAGCGGCACGATCTGGCGGCGGAATAGCTCCGGCCGACGGCAATCGTGCGCCAGCGTCGCCAGCGCGTCGAGCGTGTCGAAATCGCCCTGCACGGCGCCGAAATCCGTCTCGAGCGCCCAGAAAGCGGCGATCACCGGGCCCGGCACGCCATACTCCTGCTCGGCGCGCGCGAAGGTGTCGGCGTATTTCTTCAGGTTCGCCGCACCCTGTTTCAGCCGATAGCCCGAAATCATGCGGCCGGAGAACTCGGTGAAGGTCTGGGCAAAGACGCCTTGCGCGCGGTCGCGGCTGAGCACCGTGGTGTTCATACGGGCGCTGTCGAGCGCCGCGAGCCCCCGCGCGCCGACGCCGGCCGCCGTCGCCTCCGCCTTCATGCCCGAGAGCCACTGGTTGAAGTCGCCTCCGCATTCCTGGGCCGCTGCGGGAAAAGCCAGCAACGCAAACGAGAGGGCTGCGGCGAGGGTCGAAGACTTCATGCCAATCTCCTGTGATTTCAGCCCTTCCGATCACATTTGGGGGGCTAAAATGCGGCGTTTGCGACACCGGCGTCAATCCCTAGTGCGCGTTGGCTTTCAACCACGCGCGCCAGCTCGACGCGGTTCCGTTGAAGACGTTGATGTCGGCGTCGCCATTGATACCCGGGACAATTCCGGTTCCGGTGTATTGCCAGAAGACGAAGGGATGGCTGCCGTATTTTTCGGTCGGATGGCCGGCGGTCGAGCGCAGCCAGTAGGGATAGCCCTGCAGGCTGGCGAGCCCGTTGCGGTCGAAGAAGTCGATGGTCGTGTAGATGATCGGCCGCTTGCCGTAGTGGCGCGCCACGATGTCGAGGAAGATGCGCATCTCGCTGCGCACCGTCTCCGGCGGCGGGCGCAGCTTGCAGGTTGGCGAGAGATGGTTCCATTCCATGTCGAGAACCGGCGGCATCGCACCGGCTTCGCGCGGAACGTTCTGGATGAACCATGCCGCCTGCTCGGCGGCGGTGCGGCAGAAATAGTAGAAATGATAGGCGCCGCGCGCGATGCCGGCGGCCTTGGCGCCCCGCCAGTGCTCGGCGAAATAGTCGTCGACCCGGTCGCCGCCCTCGGTCGCCTTGATGAAGGCGAAGGAGACGCCGCTCGCCCGCGCCTTGTGCCAGTCGACGGAGCGCTGGTACTTCGAGACGTCGGTGCCGTGGACCGCATAGTGCCAGGGCGCGCCGCTGTCCCATTCGTGCGGGTCGGTATCCT
>JAUYMV010000047.1 GCA_030698645.1 Mesorhizobium sp. | reverse complement strand
ACGTCGCCGGGACCAGCGCCGCAAGGGCCACCGCTCCGGCAAGGACAAGGATACGCTTCATGACACGGGACTCTCGTTTGCTCGTCACACGATCGGCATATGAACGCCGGGCTGGTCGGAGTGTTGCGTCACGCGTCCAAGCAAATGGTGAATCGGAATTGATAAATTGCATTGGATCGCCGAAACCATTTGGTGTGGTTACCGGCCGGTTCAGAAATCTGGTGAACGCCGCGTGAATCGACCGAAAACCGCGTTAACGAACGGAATTGCTGACGATGGCGCATGATGGAACGGGGCTCATCGAAGGGCCGGACGGCGCGAAGCGCTGCTTCTGGCACGGCAATCTGCCGGACTATCTGCACTATCACGACCACGAGTGGGGCCGGCCCGTGGGCGACGACCGCCGCCTGTTCGAGAAGCTCTGCCTGGAGGGCTTCCAGGCGGGCCTGTCCTGGCTGACGATCCTCCGCAAGCGCGAGAACTTCCGCAAGGGTTTCGACAATTTCGCCTTCGAGCGGGTCTGCTACTTCACCGACAAGGACGTCGCGCGGCTGATGGCCGATCCCGGCATCGTGCGCCACGAGGGCAAGATCCGCTCGGCGATCAACAACGCCAACCGCGCGCGCGAACTGGTCGACGAGGCCGGCTCGCTGGCCGCCTGGTTCTGGAAATTCGAGCCGAAACAGGCGGACCGTCCGCCGGTGTTCGACTTCCCGACGCTCGCGGCGAATCCGAAGACGGAGGTGTCGACCGAGATCTCGAAGGAGCTGAAGAAAAGGGGCTGGACCTTCGTCGGCCCGACGACGATCTACGCCTTCATGCAGGCGATGGGCCTCGTCAACGACCATATCGAGGGCTGCGTCTGCCGGCATGGGGTGGAGTTGGAGCGCCGGCAGTTCAAGCGGCCGAGATAAGAGTTCGCGCTACCGCCCCTTCTCGTATCTTCCCCTGTGTCCGCTGCCGGCGATGTTCCACACCAGCGCCTTGCCGTCGATCTCGAGCACGATGCCGGTGAAGCCGCGTGTTTCGGGCGTGTGCTGGCCGGTGATGCGGGTCTGTCCGGCGGGGATGAGGGCGACGATCCTGCCGTTCTGCGTCCAGCAGCCCTTGCCGTACTGGTCGTTGGCGCCATAGGCGAGATAGAATTCGAACGAGCCGTCGGGCCGCATCAGCAGTTCCGAACCGACCTCCATCACGCCGTTGAGA
>JAUYMV010000034.1 GCA_030698645.1 Mesorhizobium sp. | reverse complement strand
GAAGTCCTTGACCTCGTCGATTCGCGCCGCGAGGCGCAGGACGAGCGGCTTGTCGTGCGGATTGTGCTCGATGGCCTTGGCGCAGTCGGCAAGCGCGAACGCTCCGACGCCTCCGGCCGAGCCGCGCAGGCCGTGCGCGAGCGTCGCGCGCTCGGCGGGCGTCGCGTGGACGATCCGGTCGCGGACCATGGTCGCCTGTTGCACGAACAAGGCGAGCACCTCCTGCTCGATCCCCCGGTCGCCCAGGGTCTGATGCGAAAGATGGGCGAGATCGATGGGCCGGCCGGTCGACGGCCGGCACACTTCGCCGCCCGGCACCGCAAACGGGACACTCAATACATTCGGCAGCGCCATGCGAATCGGACTCCACGCGTATAATCGCGTCATCTGTACCTCGCGGCGATGGATAACGCGTTAACGCCGCCGGGACCGTCAATTGTCGAGCGGCGCCCGCCTGTTAACCCTATCTTTAAAGTTTTACACATGTCGCGGAATGGATGTTTCATTTGCGACCCCATGCCACTACGATGGCCGACAAGCGAAAATTTGCCTTGCGTGCGGACTGGGGGGTCGGCGCGCAGGGCGCTTCGCACGAACTGGCGTAAGAGGGTATCGGCGTTATGGCGCGTAATCCGAACAGCACTTCTCCCCTCGACAGGAACGTGGAGCGGGAACTCGAACAGGCCCTCAACCTCGATCTCGGGGGCGCCGCGGCAGACGACGAGATCGACTTCTCGTCCTCCATGGAAGAACTCGAGGCGCAGATCTCGCAAGCCGCCGACGAACTCGCACGCGAAGGCCGCAAGGCGCCCGCGGTCGCCCCCGTAGCCGAAACCCCGAAGCCTGCCCCGGCGAAGCCGGTCGCCAAGCCGGCGCCGGCAGCCCGGAAATCCGAGCAGCTGCGCCCCGTGGAAACGCCCCCGGCCGCGTCCACCGCCCTGCCCTCCACCCTTTCGCCCGCCAATGACGACCGCCAGAAGGACTATCGCTCGCTACAGGCGTCGATGTCGCGCCGCCCGTCCGGCGCGCTGAACTGGTCGATCGCGCTTTTATCGCTCGCCTGGATCGTCGCCGGCGTGACGCTTGGCCATCTGCTCTATGCGCCCGCGATCTGGCAGATCCGCGGCGTGCAGGGGCTGATGGCTCAGCCGCATGTCATCGGCCTGATCATCGGCATCGTCGTCCCAGTGCTGCTCTTCTGGGCCTTCGCGGCGATGATTCGCCGGGCGCAGGAGATGCGCTTCGCCGCCCAGTCCATGGCTGAGGTGGCCTTCCGCCTGGCCGAGCCGGAAAATCTCGCGCAGGACCGCGTCATGACGGTCGGCCAGGCCGTGCGCCGCGAAGTGCAGGCAATGGGCGAAGGCATCGAGCGGACGCTTGCCCGCGCCGTCGAGCTGGAAACCCTGGTCCACACCGAGGTCAACGAGCTCGAGCGCGCCTATTCCGAGAACGAACTGCGCATCCGCGCGCTGGTCGACGGCCTCGGCAACGAGCGCGAGGCGGTGATCAGCCACGCCGAGCGGGTGCGCGCGTCGATCGCCGGCGCGCATGAACTGCTCAAGGAGCAGCTCACTTCGTCCAGCACCATCATCCACGACAGCGTCTACGACGCCTCGGCGCGAATCACCTCCACCATCACCGATTCCGGCAATCTGCTGGTCGACCGGATCAACGACAGCGGCGCCGCCATCTATGACGCGATCGACCAGCGCATGGACGCGATCTCCGGCCGCATCGTCACTTCGGGCGAGGCCTTCGCAAGCCTGCTCGACACAAGGATCGCAACGCTCACCGACCGCACCGACGAAGCCTCGCGCTCGCTCTCCGAGATGCTGGACCAGCGCACGACCGGCATGGTCTCGCTGCTGGGCGGCGCCTCGCGCTCGATGACGGAGGAGTTCGACATCCGCCTTGCCGGCATCGAGAAAACGCTTGCCGAACGCGGCCAGGCGCTGATCGGCGAGTTCGAGACGCGCGCCAATTCCCTGGACCAGGGCGCCGAGAAGCTGAACGCGGCGCTCGAAGCCCGGGCGCGGCAGATCAACGAGACGCTGGTCGAGCGCGCCCGCGACATTGCCGGCACGTTCAGCGCCGGCCGCGACACCATGACGTCCCTGTTCGACGAGGGCAAGGCGCGCATCGGCTCCGACTTGGCGGAGCTCGTCATGTCGACCTCGACCATGCTGGAAACCCGCGCCGCCGATTTCACGACACGCCTCGAATCCGGCCGCGCCGTGGTCAGCTCGGCCCTCGAAGCCGACCTTGGCCGCCTGGCCGACGCCCGCGCCGCGCTCGACGAGACCGTCTCGAGCCATGCCATGAAGCTGGCCGAGGGCCGCAACTTCCTCGCCGGGGTGCTGAACGAGGACCTGCAGAAGCTGGCCGAGGCGCGCGCCGAGATCGATCGCCGCGTCGAGGACCACACGCAAACGCTGGCCGACAGCCGCGGCATCCTGACGGGCGCGCTCGAAACCGACCTGCAGAAACTCGCCGAGGTTCGCGCCGAGATCGACCGCCGCGTTCAGGAACATGCGCTGGCGCTTGAGA
>JAUYMV010000012.1 GCA_030698645.1 Mesorhizobium sp. | reverse complement strand
GGTGGTGCGAGCGATCTCGGCAGCCGACTTGACGCGGTCGAAATTGACGCGGGCGCTCTCACGCACGTAATCCGACTGGATCTGGATGGCCTCGTTCAGCGACTTGGCCGTGGCGACCTTTTCGACGGTCGACAGCGCGTGCTGGACGTTCGAGAGGGAAGCGTCGATCAGGCCGCGGGCGAAATTGGCGTAGCCGCCGACGAACGCGGTTGCAAGCTGTTCAGCCTTGCCGGCAACGGTCGCAGCGCCCGAATGAACGGTCTCGGCGCGTTCCTTGACGGTTTCGGCGGTGCGAACGACGAAGTCGCGCGCGGCGGCCGGCACTTCCATCTTGCCCTGCACGGCCTCGAAGGCCTTGCCAAAGGACTCGGTGTAGGCTTCGGCGGCGGATTTGGTCTTTGCGGTCTTGGTCATCTGGATTCTCCATCCTCAAATTGGGAGCAACGGTGCGCCCCGTCCACCATTGGCCCGGGGATGATGCTCATATAGATACGGCGATTGTGCATTGCAACATAAAGTTTTGGTGCACTGCACTATTTCGCTCAAGTATATGAAATTTAGAGTTAAATAGTTGCATCTCTGCCGCGCTGGCGCCGCGCGCGGGCCGATTCCGGGCGGAGGATGTCTGCTTGCGGTGGCGAACGGCACCGACAACCGCTACATCAGGCCGGTCCAGGCGAGACGACATATGGCGCAACCCACACTTAACGCGAATGCGGGCGAAGGCGACGCGGAGAAGCTCGCGGCGCTGAGGCGCATCAAGTTCCTCGCGACCTCGGCGCTCGTGCTGTGCCTTGCGGTATTTCTCGCCGCCCGCGCGCTGCAGGGAGGCTATCCGCTGCTGTCCTTCGTCGCGGCTTTCGCGGAAGCCGCCGCCATCGGCGGCCTGGCCGACTGGTATGCCGTGGTGGCCCTGTTCCGCCGCCCGCTCGGCCTGCCCATTCCGCACACCGCGATCATTCCGGCCAACCAGGAGCGCATCGCCGACAATCTCGGCCGCTTCATCGAGGTCAATTTCCTCGCGCCCGGACCGGTCGGCGAACAATTGCGCAAGGTGGATTTCGCCGCTCTCGTCGCCGACTGGCTGGCCGATCCGCAACGCGCGGACGGCCTGTCGCGCTTCGTTGCCCGGCTCGTGCCCCAGGCGGTGTCGGCGATCGAGGATTCCGGGCTCAAGGGCTTCATCACGCAGCGCATGATCGAGCAGATCGAAAAGGTCCGGATCGCGCCGCTTGCAGCCGAGCTGCTGACCGCGTTCACCGACGATCGCCGCCACCAGAAGCTGTTCGACGAAATCATCAAGGTATTTGCCAAGTTCCTCGGCGACGACGATGCGCTGGACGCCATCCGCGACAAGATCCGCGACGAACTGCCATCGCTGGCCAAGCTGTTTCGCGCCGACGCCTATCTGCTGAAGAAGATCGTCGCATCCGCCGGTTCCCTGCTCGAGGAGGTGAAGGCCGATCCCGATCATCCGATGCGCGTCGAGTTCGACCGCTTCGTCATCGGATTCGTCGAGAAGCTGCGCACCTCGAAGGCCTACGCCAAACGCGCCGAGAAGCTGAAGCGCGATTTCCTCGCGCGCCCCGAGCTGCACGACCTGGCGCAGGACATGTGGGAGAGCCTGCGCGCATTCCTGGAGCAGGATGCCAGGGCGCCCGATTCGACCATCCGCATGCACTTGGCCAGCCTGTTCGTCGACATCGGCCGCCAGCTCGCCGCCGATCCGGCTATCCGCGCCGACATGAACGCGGGTTTCGTCGTCGCGCTCGGCTCCTTCGTGGAGAGCCAGAAAAGCGGCGTGTCGGTCTTCATCGCCACCCAGGTCAAGGGCTGGGACCTCGGCCAGCTGACCCATCTCATCGAACTGAACGTCGGCCGCGACCTGCAGTACATCCGCTTCAACGGCATGATCATCGGCGGACTCGCGGGACTTTGCATCCACATTGCCGAGCGCCTGCTCTACGGCGATTGACGTGGCTCCAGCTTCGCCTAAGCTGGCCGTCCGGCACGCGTTGACGCCCGGATCCGACAGCAGGGAGGCCAAGAAAATGGCGAAGTCGCAGGACCCCGATTCCTTCATCGACATGTTCAAGAACTTCGGCAAGGATCTCAAAATGCCGAATGTCGACGTCGAGAAGATCGTCGAGCATCACCGCAAGAACCTCGAGACCCTCGAAAAGACCGCCAAGGCCGCGACCGCCGGCGCCTCGTCGGTGCTCGCCAAGCAGCGCGAGATCCTGCAGGAGACGCTGCGCGAGGTCACCGACATGGCGCAGAATTTTCGCGCGCCCGGCAATCCGCAGGACCTGATGGCCAAGCAGGCAGATTTCGCCAAGCGCTCGTTCGAGACGGCGATCAAGAACGCCAGCGAGATGGCCGAGGTCGTGCGCCAATCGTCCACCGAAACCATCGAGATCCTGCGCAACCGCATCAAAGAGGCGATGGAGGAAATGCGCGACGGGATGGGCAAGAAGTAGGTCCAGCACGTTTCTGGCTCATTGCGCGCGGCGGTAGCCTTCCATGACCGTTCCTTCGCCATCCCCCGGCCGCCTGCGCCAGATGCAAATCTACGTGCCGGGCGTCGGCGGCGCGCGGCCGTTGGTGCCGGTGGCGCCCGATGCGCTGGAGGCGCGGGCCGCTTCCGTCATGAGCGCCGATACGGCAGCCTATGTGATCGGCGGCGCCGGCATGGAAGCCACCATGCGCGCCAACCGCGCCGCCTTCGACCGCCACCATTTCGTGCCGCGCGTGCTGAACGACGTGTCGCGGCGCGATCTCTCCGTCGAACTCTTCGGCCGCCGGCACGCCGCGCCCGTCCTGCTGGCGCCGATCGGCGTGCTCGAAATGGCGCATCCGGAGGCGGATCTCGCGGTGGCCCGCGCGGCGGCCGCGGAAAACGTCTGCTACATCTTCTCCAACCAGGCGTCGGTCGCGATGGAGGATTGCGCCGCCGCGATGGGCGCCGCGCCGCGCTGGTTCCAGCTCTACTGGTCGAGCGACGACGCGTTCGTGCGCTCGGTCGTGGCGCGGGCGGAAGCCTGCGGCTGCGAGGCGATCGTCGTGACGCTCGACACCACGCTGCTCGGCTGGCGGCCGCGCGACCTCGACCGCGCTTCGCTGCCGTTCCTGCGGGGGCAGGGGTTGGCGCAATATCTCTCCGATCCGGTCTTCCGCGCGGCGATCCCCGCCAGGCCGCCCGAAACCGGGCTGAAGCCGAAGGGATTTGGCGTCGTCGGCACGCTGCTCAGCCTGCGCCGCAAGGGCCGGCAGTTCGGCCTGTCGATCGGCCAGATGCGCTCGGCGGTGGCGCATTTCACCGCGACCTATTCGCGGCCCGATCTGTCCTGGTCCGACATCGCGCGGCTGCGCGCCATGACGAAGCTGCCGATCCTCCTGAAGGGCATCCGCCATGCCGACGACGCGCGGCTGGCACGGGAACATGGCGTCGACGGCATCGTCGTCTCCAACCATGGCGGGCGGCAGGTCGACGGCGAGATCGCCACGCTCGACGCGCTGCCTTCCGTGGTCGCGGCGGCGGGCGACATGCCGGTGCTGTTGGATTCGGGCATCCGATCGGGCGCGGACGTGGCGAAGGCCTTGGCGCTCGGCGCCCGCGCGGTGCTGCTCGCCAGGCCCTATGTCTACGGCCTGGCGATCGCCGGAGAGGCCGGTGTGCGCGAGGTGATCCGCAACGTCATTGCCGAGTTCGACCTGACGCTCGCGCTGATCGGCAGGACGCGGGCGGACGGGCTGGACGGGAGTTGCCTGGCAGGATGAGCGGTGTTCCTTCTCCCCTTGCGGGAGAAGGTGGATCGGCGCGGAACGCGCCGAGACGGAGGAGGGGCGCTGGAAGAAACGAGGCGGCGACGATCTTGGATTGATGGCGGCCTTGTGGGTTCACACTCCACGCAACACCCTCATCCGACCTCGCTTCGCTCGGCCACCTTCTCCCGCACGGGGAGAAGGCAAACCCATCCTACCCCCGCTTCGGGTTCGGATAGATCGCGCTTCGCCAGCCGCTACGGTCGAACTTCGCCCATGCCCCTTCCGCCTGCGCCAGCCGCTCGGCGACCGCATAGACGGCGGCCGGATGGTGGCCGAGGCCGCAATGGCTGCCTTCGACCTCGATGTTGTCGGTCATCGGGCCATCGTTTTCGACGCAGGCCTGCCAGGCGCAGATGCCGTCGGAGCGGCTGTAGATCGCCGTCGAGGGCACCGGGGGCGATTCGGAGATCGCGCCGCCCATGTGGCGCTCGCGGTCGTCGACCTTGTGGCCGGAGGTGAACTCGTAGAGCTTCCAGGCATTCGTCGCGCGCGGGTCGCCGTTGAACGGGCTGCCGAGCGTGATCACCTGGCGCACTTCGTCGGGCAGCATCTTGGCCAGCTGCCGCGCATAGATGCCGCCGAGGCTCCATCCGACTAGGCTGACCTTGCGGCCATGCCTGTCGCTGAGTTCGCGGACCTTTTCGACCATGCGCCGCTCGATGCCGGGAATCGGACCATAGTTGCGGCCGAGTTCCCAGCCCTGGACGGCGTAGCCCTTCGATTTCAGGAAGGTGCGCAACGCCAGCGTGGAGCGGTCCGAGGTGGCGAGTCCCGGAAGCACCAGCACGGGGTGCCCGTCGCCGCGCGGCGCCATGGCGCCCAGCAGCGGCAGCGTCGCCAGGAATCCGCCGAGTTCCGGGATCGTGCGCAATTCGAGCGCGAAGAGCAGTTTCGAGGGCGGCTTGAGGGATGCTGCGGCGGTCATTCTGGTTCCTGTCGATTCGTTGATCCGGCTGCACTCAACACATCATATGGGACTTTGGTTCACCAATTGCGCGCATGCGCCGCACCGGCGGTCAAGCGGAAGCTTCCTTCGCCGCCGCGGCCCGCTTGGCCGCCGCCTCCTTCAATTCGGCGAGCGCCGGCTCCAGCAGGTCGGCCAGCGCGTCGATATCCGGCACGGCGCGGCGGTCGGCGGTGAGGCCGAAGTCGAGCCGGTCCTGGTAGGACTGCACGGTCATGTTGAGCGCGATGCCATGCACCGGAATGGACACCGGATAGAGCGCCAGGATCTTCGCGCCGGCGCAGTAGAGCGGGAAGGGCGGTCCGGCGGTGTTTGAAATCGTCAGGTTCACCGCCGAAGGCAGCACGTCGGCGAGGCCGGCGCGCCCGTAGAGCTGCATCAGGCCGGGGAGCAGCAGCGGCGCGCCGAGCAGCGAATAATCCTTCGGCGCGATGTCCTTGACGCTGCCGGCGAGATTCTTCGACTCCGACGCCTTGCCGCGGATCGCCATCAGCCGCTCCAGCGGATCGGCGATTTCGGTGTGGATCTGGCAGTTCATGCCAAAGACCTGGTTGTTGCTGTCGGAATTGCCGGCTTCGCGCAGCGAGATCGGCACGAAGGCGACCAGCGGCTTTTTCGGCAAGGCCTTGTGCGCCTTCAGATAGGGCCGCAGCGCACCGGCGCAGACCGCCATCACCACGTCGTTGATCTTGGTTCCGGTCGCCTTGGCGATGAACTTCGCGTCCGCGAGCGAGACCGACCGCGCCGCGTAGGAACGTTGGCTGGTGATGGTGACGTTGAACGGCGTCTTGGGCGCCAGCATGCCGGCGACATCGGGCAATTGCGGCAGTCCGCCGACACCCTTCGCCGCGTCGCCCGGCTTCGGCAGCAGCAGGTCGGTCAGCGTGTTCAGCGCCTGCGGCACCGCCTCGATCACCCGCAATTGCTGGCGCACGATGTTTTGCACGAAGTCGTTGATGCCGAGCAGCGCGCGCTCCTCGATGCTCGGCTTGCGCGCCTGGGGCTGCTTCGGCTCGGGCGGCTTCACCGTGCGCGGCTGCGGCGAAATATCGTAGAGCGCGGCGGCGATCGCCATGCCCGCGCCGCCGTCGACGGCGGCGTGGTGCACCTTCGAATAGATCGCGACATTGCCGTCGTCGAGCCCGTCTATGACGGTGAACTGCCAGAGCGGCCGTGTGCGGTCCAGCGGCACGGAATGCAAGTCGCCGACCGTCGCCTCCAACTGCGCCCAGCTTCCGGGCGCTGGCAGCGTCGCCTTGCGCAAATGATAGTCGAAATCCATTTCGCCGGCATCGACCCAGCCCGGATGGTCGAGTTCGAGCACCGTGCGGGCGAGCTTCTTCTCGAAGATCGGCGCCAGATGCATGCGCGAGAGGAAGAATTCCCTGAAATGCTCGAAGAAGGAGCCCGAAAAGTCGGCGGGAGGCTCGAACAGCGTCAGCCCCGCCACATGCATCGGCGTTTCGGGCGTCTCCATGTAGAGAAACGAGGCGTCGATGCCGCCAAGCTGTTTCATCGTCTCCTCCCGTGCCGCGTCGTCGCGGCGAGACGTCCGTAGCCGGCGCCCTCTTGTTGGCGCCATCTTTGCCGAATCCACGCCGATTACAAGCACGCTTTTTGAAGGCAGGACGCGGCTTTCCAAGCCATGAACAGGCGTCTAGATTGGCAAAAAACAAAAGACCGAAACGCGGAGGAATTCTGGAATGGTCGCACTGACATTCGACAGCATGAAGGACATGGCCGGCAAGGAACTCGGCGTGTCGTCGTGGATCACCGTCGACCAGAAGATGATCGATGCCTTCGCGGAGACCACGGGCGACCGGCAATGGATCCACGTCGATGTCGAGCGGGCAAAGCGCGAGAGCCCCTTCAAGGCCCCGGTGGCGCACGGCTACCTGACGCTGTCGCTGATCGCCGCCATGTCCTACGACATCGGCGCGATGCCGCAAGGCACCGCCGCCGCCTTCAATTACGGCCTCGACAAGGTGCGGTTTCTCACCCCGGTCAAGGCCGGACAGAAGGTGCGCATGCGCTCGACGCTGGTGTCCTTCGAGGAAAAGGCGCCGGGCCAGTTCCTGATGAAGTCCAGCAATACGGTCGAGATCGAGGGCGAGGAGAAGCCCGCTTTGATCGCCGAGACGCTGGCCATGCTGATGGCCAGCCGTCCGGCGAAGGCCTGATCCGATGGCAAAGAAGTCCGACAGTGAGCGCACGCTCGCCGACGAGATCGCCGATGACGCGGCGCAGAACACGCTGGCGCTGAATCCGCTGGTCGGTCCGCGACCGGAGGAACTGGTGGCGGCGGCTGGCGCCGTGATGAAAGCCATGGCCGGCCAGCCGCAGCTCCTGATGACGCAATGGATGTCGTTCGCCAGCGAGTTCGGCAAGATCGTCACGGGACAGTCCGATATCGCGCCCGACGCCAAGGACCGCCGCTTCGCCGATCCGGCCTGGAAGTCGAGCGGCATCCACAAGGCGCTGGTGCAGTCCTACATGGCCTGGGGCAAGGCGGTGACGGAACTCGTCGAAAAGACCGACCTGCCGGAAAAGGACGCCGCGCGCGCGCGCCTGATCACCTCCATATTCGTCGATACGATGGCCCCGTCCAACAATCCCGCGCTCAACCCGACGGCTCTGAAGACGCTGGTCGATTCGGGCGGCAAGAGCGCCGTCAACGGGCTGAAGAACTTCCTCGACGACATGACCAAGAATGGCGGGCTGCCCTCGTCGGTCGATACGTCGAAGTTCAAGGTCGGCGAGAATCTCGCCAACACGCCGGGCACAGTGGTGTTCCGCAACGAGGTGCTGGAACTCGTCCACTACACCTCGGCAACCGAGAAGGTTTTTCGCCGGCCGCTGGTGATCGTGCCGCCGCAGATCAACAAATACTATTCCGTCGACCTGTCGCCCGACAAAAGCATGATCCGCTTCCTGCTCAGCCAGGGCATCCAGCCCTACTGCGTGTCGTGGCGCAATCCGACGGCGCAGCAGTCGGACTGGGGTCTCGACACCTATATCTCAGGCCTCGACGAAGCGGTCGACGCGGCGCGCGACATCACCGGCAGCGATACCGTCAACGTGATGGGCTCCTGCTCGGGCGGCATCACGCTGTCGACCTATGTCGCCTGGCTCGCCGGCAAGAAGGAAAAGAAGATCAACGCCGTCATCCTGGCGGTCTGCGTGCTCGATACGCAGGCCGACACCGACAGCGATTTCGCCGCTCTCGTCACGCCGGAATCGATCATGGCCGCCAAGCAGCTCTCGAAGGCGCGCGGGGTGCTCGACGGCCAGGAAATGGCGAAGATGTTCGCCTGGATGCGGCCGAACGACCTGATCTGGAACTACTGGGTGAACAACTATCTGCTCGGCAACCAGCCGCCGGCTTTCGACGTGCTCTACTGGAACGCCGATACGACCCGGCTGCCGGCGCGCCTGCACGGCGACTTCCTCGACCTGATCTTCACCAACCCGTTCATGAATGCGGGGCGCATGTCGATCCATGGCGTGCCGATCGACATGACCAAGGTCAAGCACGACACCTATGTCATCGGCGGCACCACCGACCACATCACGCCATGGAAGGCGGTCTACAAGACGGCGCGCATCTTTGGCGGCAAGACCACCTTCGTGCTGTCCAATTCGGGCCATTTGCAGAGCCTTCTGAACCCGCCCGGCAATCCGAAGGCCTGGTATGTGAAGGGCGTCGCGAAAGAGAAGGATGCCGATGCCTGGACCGCGACCGCGACACGGCATGAAGGCAGCTGGTGGCTCGACTGGGCGGCCTTCCTGAAGGAACGATCGGGCGAGGAGATCGTTTCGCCGCTGCCGGGCAACGCCGAGTACAAGCCGCTCGGGCCGGCGCCTGGAACCTATGTATTTGAGCCGTAAGGACTTTTCTTGAATTGCCTTTGGTCAGACTCGCTTCGCGAACCGCCGCTTGCTCATGCAACGAGGCAAAGTGGCGAATTCTGCGAGCGGGCGAGGGCTGAACGACTGCAAAGGGCGACCGCATGACCACGACCAAGGCCAAAACCCGCCCCGCGCCCGTCGGCGGCGCGATGCGCATCTCGACCGTCGAGATCGGCGGACAGACGCTGCGCATCGGTGTGCGCGAGGGCACGTCCAGCCGCCCGCCGCTGCTGATGTTCAACGGCATCGGCGCCAATCTGGAACTCGCGCTGCCCTTCATGGAGGCGCTCGACGACACCGCCGCCGTGATCTTCGACATACCTGGCGTCGGCGGCTCGCCGGCGCCCTCGCTGCCCTACCGGCCATCGACGATTGCGCGGCTGGCGAAAAACCTGCTCGGCGAACTCGGCTTCGACCGGGCCGATGTCTCGGGCGTGTCCTGGGGCGGCGGAATGGCGCAGCAGTTCGCCCATCAGTATCCGGGCATCTGCCGCAAGCTGATCCTCGCCGCCACCGCGCCGGGCTTCACCATGGTTCCGGGCGCGCCGAACGTGCTGCTCAAGATGGCCAGTATCAAGCGCTACACGGATCCCGGCTACATGCGCTCCATCGCCGCCGAGATCTATGGCGGAGCGTTCCGCACCGACCCGACGCTGATCACGCGCCATGCCGGCGCGATGAAAGGCGCCACACAGTATGGCTATACGCTGCAACTGCTCGCCATGACCGGGTGGACGAGCCTTCCATGGCTCTGGGCCCTGCGCCAGCCGACCCTGGTCATGGCCGGCACCGACGACCCGCTCGTGCCGGTCGTCAATGCCAAGGCGCTGGCCGCGCTCATCCCGGAGGCGCGGCTGCTCATGCTCGACGACGGTCATCTGTTCCTGGTCACCGACCCGCACGGATCGGCCGCAACGATCGAAGCCTTCCTGCGCGAGCCGATGTAGCGTTCCGCGACGCATGGACGCTGAGGCGCGCCGACCGGCGCAAGCCATCTCGACAGCGGGTTGATTTGGGTTGCACTGTCGCAGCATTCGAAACGCCGAACGGCGGACAGGCAGGAGAATCCGGGTGCTGACGATCAATGGCGGCTCGTCGAGCATCAAGCTCGCATTGTTTACCGAAGCCGATCCCCCGGTCCGGCGCCTGCGGGCCAAGATGGACCGTATCGGCAGAAGCGACACGACGCTTGCGTTCACGGATTTGGCGAGCGGCGAAAGCCAAAGCAAAGTCGTCGGCGACCTCGATCACCGATCGGCCGCGACCTTCCTGCTCGACTGGATCGATGAACGCATCGGATTGGCGACGCTTGCGGCGGTCGGTCATCGTATTGTCAACGGCGGCGCGCACTACAGGGAACCGCAACCGATCACAGCCGAGCTGATGGCGGAACTGAAACGGATAGCCACCTATGCGCCGGAGCACCTGCCCTCCGAGATCGCACTGATCGAGATCCTGCAAGCGCGCGGGCCGGACCTCCCGCAGATCGTGTGCTTCGATACGGCGTTTCATCGCGACATGCCGCGGGTCGCGAAAATTCTCCCGATTCCCCGCCGCTACGACGCCCTGGGAGTCGAGCGCTATGGGTTCCATGGACTGTCCTATTCATTCCTGATCGAGGAACTGGCGCGGGTCGCCGGCGAAGGCGCAGCCTCCGGCCGTGTCGTTCTGGCCCACCTTGGCAATGGCGCCAGCCTGTCTGCCGTGCGCGGCGGCCGGAGCATCGACACCACCATGGGCTTCACGCCGGCCGCCGGCGTGCCCATGGGCACGCGCTCGGGCAATCTCGATCCGGGACTGGTCCTGTTCTGCGCCCGAACCGAAGGCATGACGGCCGAACAGTTTCATCGCATGGTCAACCATGAGTCAGGATTGCTCGGCATTTCGGAAACGACGTCCGATGTTCGCGACCTGCTCGACCGGGAAGCCGACGACATCCGGGCGGCCGAAGCTATCGAGCTGTTCTGCTACGAGATCAGGAAGAGCATCGGGGCGATGGCTGCCGCGCTCGGCGGGCTCGATACGCTGGTGTTCACGGGCGGCATCGGGGAGAATTCGCCGGTTATCCGCGAACGCATCTGCGCCGGCCTCGGCTTCCTCGGCATTCATCTCGACGCGAACCGGAACGATAGCAACGCGCCGCTCGTTTCCGAGGACGATGCCCAGGTCGCCGTCCGTGTCATCGCGACGGACGAGGAGATGGTGATCGCCAAGGCAGTCGGAAACATTCTGAACCGCAAACCTTCCAGGGAAGCAGCCACATGAACGAACCGCTGTCGTCAGAACTCCTGCGGAAGATGCACGCCTACTGGCAGGCCGCCAATTTTCTGTCCGTCGGCCAGATCTACCTGCGCGACAATGCCCTGCTGGGCGAGCCGTTGCAGCTGAAGCACGTCAAGCCGCGGCTGCTCGGCCATTGGGGCACGACGCCGGGACTGAACTTCATCTATGTCCACCTCAACCGGATCATCAAGCAGTTCGACCTCGACATGATCTATGTCGCGGGGCCTGGGCATGGCGGTCCTGGCCTCGTGGCCAATACCTATCTCGAAGGCACCTACAGCGAGTTCTATCCGGACATTTCCGAGGACGAAGACGGCCTGAAGAAGCTGTTCACCCAGTTTTCCTATCCGGGCGGCATATCCAGTCACGTCGCCGCGGAGACCCCCGGGTCGATCAACGAGGGCGGCGAACTCGGCTACTCGCTGATGCATGCCTATGGCGCCGTCTTCGACAATCCGGACCTCGTGGTCGTGTGCGTGGTGGGAGACGGCGAGGCGGAAACCGGCGCGCTCGCCACCAGCTGGCATTCCAACAAGTTCCTTAACCCGGTGCGCGACGGGGCGGTACTACCCATCCTCCACCTCAACGGCTACAAGATCGCCAGTCCGACGATCCTTTCCCGGATCAGCCACGAGGAACTCGAGGCGCTGTTTCGGGGCTATGGCTACAAGCCCTATTTCGTCGAAGGCGACGATCCGGAAAAGGTGCACCGGCTGATGGCCGAGACGCTCGACCGGATCGTCGGAGACATCCGGCAAATCCAGACGGACGCGCGGGCCAATGGTTATACGAAGCGGCCGATCTGGCCGATGATCGTTCTGCGCACGCCCAAGGGTTGGACCGGCCCCAAGGAGGTCGATGGCAAGAAGACCGAAGGGTCCTGGCGTTCGCATCAGGTCCCACTGGCCAATATCGCCGGCGACCCCAGCCATCTTGGCGTGCTCGAGACCT
>JAUYMV010000424.1 GCA_030698645.1 Mesorhizobium sp. | reverse complement strand
GCGGCGGACGCAACGTCTTCCTGCATGACGCGGTCTTCCGCCTTGACCTGCGGCACAGCCACGCCGGGCAGCGGCTCGCTCGGCGCGGCGGCGCCGGCGACCGCCGGCACGATCGGCTCTTCGGCGGCCGTCACGAGCTTTTGCTGGGTCGGCGTCGCGGCCGGCTGGCCGGCCACCTGTTCATAAACCTTGCCGTCCTGATTGGGCACGACGACGCCGCCGGGGGTTTCCGGCTTCACTTTCACCGGCGATGGATCGGCCCTGACGAGGACGGGCGCGCCGCCGTTGTCGGAACCGCCGAACGACAGCGCGAAGGCGCCGATGCCGCCGGCGACAGCCACCGCGGCGACGATCGCCGCGATCATCAGGCCGCGATTGCGCGCCGGGCGGACGGCTTCGTCCAGGGCGGAATCGTCATATCGGTTGTCCACCATGAAGGGATCGTTCGCATCGAGCGCGCCGTCGCCTGCGAGGTGCATGTCATGCCGGTTGGCGGACGCCGCCGCATGGTAGCGCGGGTCGACGCCACGCGCCTGGTGGGGCTCCGCATGGCCCGCGGCAATACCGGCGCTGGCCACCTCGATCCGTTCGAGCGCGTCCTGGAAGGCGTGGTCGACGAGGTCGCCTTGCGGATCGGACTGCGGTGGCTGCCATTCGGCCGCCGGCTCGTCCGACGACAACTGGCTGAACGCCGATGCGAATTCCGATTCCAGATTGTCGAACTCGGCGGCCATCGGCACGGGGTCGTCGTGCGCGAGGTCGGGAATATCGAGTTCGTCGGTGAGCGCCACGGACCCGTCCGGCACATCCACCGTGTCGATCTCAGGCGCGAAATGGTCGCCGGCTTCCATCAGCTCGGAGAAATCGTCGATATCGACGGCATCATCCATTTCCGCCACGTCGGCAGGCGCCGCCGCAGCGCTCTGCGTCCACGCCGAAGGCGCAGCGGGAGCGACGGGCGCGACATAGGCTGGCTGCGCATAGGCGGCCGGCGCGGCGGACGGCGCGGCGGGCGGCGTATAGGCCGGCGCGGATTCGGGAATGCGGGCGGCCGGGGCCGTTGGCGTTGCGTCGCCGCGCGCGGCGGGACGATCCCACGACGGCTGCAGCGCGACAGGGTTGGTGCGCGAGAAAGCCTTCAGGACCGGGGGCGCCGCGGCAAGCGCCGCAAGAGCCGCAAACGGATCCATGTCGATGACCGCTTCCGGTTCGACGTATGGCTCGTCCGCCATGCGCGCCTCGCCCGCCGCGTCATGCGCTGCCGACGCTGCATCGGCTTCGACTTCGACTTCGGCATCGTCCGCCGACGCGAAGGCGTTGTAGTCGCTGTGAATCTCGGTCGCATCGGAGAAATCCGGTTCCCACGCTTCCATGCCGGATGCGAGTTCGGCGGCCGCGTCGGCTTCCAGATCGCCGAAATCCATCTCGCCCGGCGCGCTCATCTCGGAATCCGAGGCCGTTGCGGCGCGCGGCTCCGGCTCGACCCAGCCGTCGTCGTCGGCAAACGCCGCGATGGCTGCCTCGAGATCGTCCGCGGCATCCGCATCGGCCTGATCGGCATCCGCATATCCGCTCTGTGTCGACACTGGCGCGGCGACCGGCGCTTGCGCCTGCGTCGGGTCGCTTTCCACGTCGCCAGCCCACTCGTCGTCGGCGCGCGGGTTCCAGTCGTCGAGCGATGCGTCGGCGATGTCCCCCACCGCGTCCGCGGCGGGCGCGGCCGGCGTCTCGCCGAGCAGAGCCTGGAGTTCGTCTTCCAGCGACATTTCGAGCGTAGGTTCGGGGGCCTGCCGCGTATCGTGGAACGCCTCGGACTCTCCGACGCTCTCCGTCATGTCGTGATCGGCAAGAAAGTCTGTTTCGTCGAGTTCCGCGTCCGCCGGCGCTTCCCCTTCCGGCTCTCGCGTCTGCCATAGCTCGGGGCGTGAAATGGCTTCGGCGCGGCCGGCAGGCTGTATGGCGACGTCCTGGGGCGCACGCGCGCCGTCGTCCTCGAAAAGGTCCGCGAAAGCACCCTCGAACTCTGCATCGAAATCAGCCGATTGAGCAATTTCGGCGCGCGGCGTCGCAAATCGCGAAGACTCCGCGGCAGGCTGATCCGACTCGAGCTCGCCCAGAAGTTCCTTCTCGAGATCGATGCCGAAATCGATGTCCGGAGTCGTTTCCAGAAGGTTCCGCG
>JAUYMV010000675.1 GCA_030698645.1 Mesorhizobium sp. | reverse complement strand
GCCCGCATCTTCATGGCGCAGCAGATCCGGCGCGGCGACACCGTGCTCGTCGAGGCGAAGGTCGAGGCGGCGATCGTGTCGGAGTCGGGGCGGCCCCGGAATGACGGATGAATGACGACGTCAGGACGTATCGATGTGTTGATGCACAAGGGCTAAGTGCTGGGGACAGTTTACTTTTTTCCGCCCGCACGAAGCCATCGACCGCCGAGCCCTTCCGCGGAAACAAAGTGAACTGTCCCCCTGCGCGCGGCGTCATCCTCGGGCTTGACCCGAGGATCCACGGCGCATGAGCGCTTCGACGGCGATGGCAACTCGCCAACGCCGGCAGATCCTCGGGTCAAGCCCGAGGATGACGCCGCGCGGGGTGGATGACGTCGCGCGGGGTGGATGACGTCGCGCGGGGTCGATGACGCCGTGCGGAGTCGATGACGCCGCGCGGACGACGCCCTGGTTCGGCACTTTTCCGCACCTGCGGCGCATCAGGACGTGTCGTGAAGTTGAACCGGTGAGAAGACCGCTTTCCGAAGCGCAGCGACGAGCGCGTCGAGGCGCGCGGCCTGTTCGCCGTCACGGCTCCTGCCGGATGCGGCACCCCGCTGCAGGATCGACAGGCGGGCGCGCGCGGCCATGGTTCGCACCATGCGCGCAAGCGCGCGCAGCGACGAGGCAAGGTGCATCGCGCCGGCCGGATCATCGCCGACCGCCGCCGCCGCCAGGGCAGGCGACCTGCCCGCCACGCTCCATGGGAACCCGGCAACGAAGTCCCGGGCGACGTCGTGGGCATGCCAGAGGCTCCACAGCACCAGCCAGCGCACCGGAAGCGACCGGCCGGCGGCGCGCTCGGCGAGACCGGCGAGCGCGAGCAGCAGCAGAACGATGCCGTCCAGCAACTCCGTCTCCTTGCCTGCCTTCCGATCCATCGCCGCGTCCCTTTCCGTTGCACCTGCGCCATGATGCGGGAGGTCGGAAGGGAGGTGGATAGGCGGTGAATGGGGAATGGTGAATGGTGAATGGAAAGAAGGGGTTGGCGGGAAGGGGCGGGGTAAATCGATGCACAGGGGGTTGGCGCTCGAGCTCTCCCTGGGAGGTGGGAGTTAGAGCGCCGCAGGATGACCGGGGTGGGGTGGGGAGCGGTCGGGAAGCGACGCTCAAGAAGTAACGATTTAGCCGCGACTGCCGCACCGGCAAGCCTCTAGTGCCCCTATTTGGGCTGAGCAGTCCGTTCGGCCCCTTCCGGTGTCAACGCGTCCGGCTGATCGTCACCATTTTCGTCGGTCTCTTCGACTATGACCCCCTCCAGGAACTGACTGTGCCTTTCCTGCAGATATTTGATCGCGGCGCTCTCATCGGCGGAATGCTGCAGATGCTCTTGGAAGAACTGAAGCCGAGCCCGATTTTCCTCGATTAGCTCGCCCCACGTCTTAATGCCGACGATATGTCGCGGCCCTCGCGCAATCAGGCGGCGCTCGCGATCCGGACCACTCTCGATCTCATGCCTTGCGAAATCGTCATAAGCGTTGGAGACCAGCCAGAAGTGCCAGCGTACGCCGTTGACGGTCGAGAACCGTTCGTCCGAAGTGACGGCTATTGCGTATTTTTTTGCCTGCGTGATCTCCTCAGCGCCGATTTTCACTTTCGGCGCCTTGAGCTCAACGATCATGTGTTCAATGTCGTTAGCACGATGTCGTCGCGTCGAGCGCGAGAACATCAGGTCGATGATGCCGCGCGCCTTGCCGATCACTTTCACGGGCTCGTCGATCGCGATGTTCGGATCGAGGTGGTCGCGATGCTTTTCCAGGACGCGACGGAGATCCTTGTCGCTCACCCAGAGATTATACTCTTCGCCGAACACCCAGGTGTTTTCCGCCAGTATCTTGTGAAGCTGCGTGCGTTCCTTCAAGCGGCCTTTGGTTTCGGGGTCGAAGACGATCGACTCGAGCGCGGATATGAACTTTAACCGATCCGCGACAGTCTTAGCGGCGGTGATGATCGCAGACAGCGTCGTTTCCTGCAGAAGGTTCGCGAGCTCCTTCTGCTTGCGCGCTGGAAGGTCGAGCACTTCCTTCAGGATGAGCTGCAACTCCTCCGGTCCGCGCTCGATGGCGTTGCGCAGCATGCGAAGGTGTAGCGCCTTCGCCTTCGCCGAGCTGATACCGAGATCGGGTGCGAGCTCCTGAACCTGGACGGCGACGATATCGAAAACCTGACGCTCAACCTTCTCGACGGCGTTCTGCGGCGTGCCGCGATAGGGATAGACGTCTTCGGCGATCCATTCGTCGACCAGGGATCGAGCCTTTTCCGCCGATTTATCGCGAAAATAGTCCTTTATCGCCGAGCGGGCATTTTCTACCGCGCCGGTCAACAGGGGGTCCATCTCCGAGAGCGCGACGCGTTCTTCGTTGTGCAATTCCTCGACGTAGCTGGTTTTCAGATAGGCAGAGAATGAGAAGCCGGGAACGTGGAAGCGCGTCTCGACCTGGTCGAAGGGAAAGCCGCTCGCGGAGCAGAGATAGAGGACACGCCGTGCATCCGTTCGCCATTCGATGACTTCGAGTTCGACCTCGTGCTTAGTGCCATCATCCTTCTCGATCGGCGGCAGTGTCGCCTTGTGATGACTGGCGATCACCTTCTCGGGATCGAGCCTCTGGCCAGCGATCGAGATCGACACGCTCCGATAGTTCATTAGGTAGAGCGCGAAGATTTCGTTGAGATCCTGCAGACCTTCTTCGCTTTCGAAGGTCTTGAAATCACGCCGGAGGTCGGCGACTTCGACGATGACGCCTGTTGAGCGTGTGGGCGCTTGCACTTCCTCGGTGATGATGACGTCGGTGAGATCGGCCTCGAGGAGCCGGACCTCGAACGCCTTCCGCCCGGACTCATCATCATAGCAAACTTTCCACATGACCGACTGGCCGAGGGCGAACGCCTTGTAGCGGCCGCGTCCTTCCTGACCGTGGATCATCCGGCGATTGCGTTTGGTCTGTCTGACGTGCCGCTTCCAAGAGCCGCCGAGATTGCCAAACAGCGCCCGAGCATCGCTGCGGGAAAATCCGTCACCATTATCGTAGACGACGATCTTCGACATTCCGCCTGCGAGCTCGTTATGTGCGAATTCGACAGATACCTCGGTGGCATCTCCATCGAGGCTGTTCCACAGCAACTCCGCAAGGGCGGGGACGGGTTTCGCCTTGGTCTGTCGCGCGACGAAATCATCTCTTACCGCGACGGATACGTGTTCCTCGCCGGCCATTTACCCTCCTGGCTCTTGAGCCATTTCCCCACGCTGACCCCGCCGAGAGGCGCCGTTCAGCGTTCGTTGTTGTCTTCCTCATATCCCGAAAAGTCGTCTTCCGGGGCATAAAATTCGGCAGCGTCGTAGACTTGGGTCTTCTTGTAGCGGTCGCTCAAGCCGACCACGGCAATACGCGACAGGCCGTTTATCTTGAACCCGCATGCGACGCATTCGAACCGGCCAGGCAGGAACTCCTGGGTTTCCGTGATCTCGCCATCGCTCAATCGTTGCTGGGGCGCGGAGACCGGTTCGCCCCAAACCAGTGCTTGGGAGTTACAGGCGGGGCAATCGACGCGATGGCCGAGATGCCGCGTGGCCCATACCACTGCCTGGGCGGTCAGTGCGTCGCGCTCATCGTCGGCCTTTGCCAGCCATACCTTCTTGTGGGCCTCGAGTTCGCCCTTTACCGCCTTTGCGCTTTCGTCTTTCGCGGCGGCGATCAATTTCGTCGCGACACTTGCCTCATCCT
>JAUYMV010000670.1 GCA_030698645.1 Mesorhizobium sp. | reverse complement strand
GCCCGCCCCAGGCCCAGTCGAGCAGTTCGACCGTGTGGACGACCGGCAGCGCCGTGCCGCCGCCGATCTGCGTCATGCAGCCGATATTGCCGGTGGCGACGAGCGCCGCTCCCGTCGCCTCGATGTTCCTCACCTTGCGCGTGCGCAGCCGCGCCGCGATTTCGGGCTGCAGGATGTTGTAGGTGCCGGCCGAGCCGCAGCACAGATGCCCTTCGCGCGGCTCGAGCACCGTGAAACCGGCGCGCTTCAGAAGGTCCTTCGGCTGGCGGACGATCTTCTGGCCATGCTGCATCGAGCAGGCGGAGTGATAGGCGACGGCGAGGCCGGGGCGCAGCGCCGGCTCGGGCAGGTCGTCGATCGACGCCAGATATTCGGTGACGTCCCTGGCCAGCGCCGACACAAGCGCGGCCTTGGCCGAATAGGCCGGGTCGAGGCGAAGCATGAAGCCATAATCCTTGATCGTCGTGCCGCAGCCGGATGCCGTGATGACGATGGCGTCGAGGCCGCCCGTCTCGATCTGGCGCGTCCAGGCGTCGACATTGTTGCGCGCGGCGGAAAGCGCCGCCGCCTCGCGGCCCATGTGGTGCACCAGCGCGCCGCAGCACGCCTCGCCCTCCGGCACGACGACCTCGATGCCGAGGCGGTTGAGCAGGCGGACCGTCGCCTCGTTGATGCCGGGGTCGAGGACCGACTGCGCGCAGCCGGTCAGAAGCGCGACGCGGCCGCGTTTGGCCGCCGTCGTGGCAAATGTTCCCGGCCGGGAGACCGCCGATGCGGGCGGCACGGCGCGCGGCGCCATGGTCAGCATCGCCGAAAGCGGCTTCAGCGCCTTCACGCGACCGAACAGGCCGGCGAACGGGCGGCCGAGCGCCGCCAGCTTCAGCGCCGCGCGAAAACGCCCCGGATAGGGCAGCACGGCTGCGAGCGTGGCGCGGATCAGCCGGTCGATGGCCGGCCGGCGATAGGTCGTCTCGATATGGACGCGGGCGTGGTCGACCAGATGCATGTAATTCACACCGGACGGGCAGGTCGTCATGCAGGCGAGGCAGGACAGGCAGCGGTCGATATGGGTGACGATCTCCTCGTCCGCCGCCCGGCCGTTCTCCAGCATGTCCTTGATCAGGTAGATTCTTCCGCGCGGCGAATCCAGCTCGTTGCCGAGCGTCACATAGGTCGGGCACGTCGCCGTGCAGAAGCCGCAATGCACGCATTTGCGCAGGATGGCCTCCGACTCCGCGACATGCGGATCGGCGAGCTGGGCGAGGGAGAAGGAGGTCTGCATTCAGTCGCCGCCCGCTTTACGTCAACACCAGATACTCGCCGGGGATC
>JAUYMV010000667.1 GCA_030698645.1 Mesorhizobium sp. | reverse complement strand
GGCAGGCGAACTGAAGCACGGACCCATCGCGCTGATCGACGAGACAATGCCTGTCATCGTCATCGCGCCGCACGACCGCATCTTCGAAAAGACCGTGTCCAACATGCAGGAGGTCGCCGCGCGCGGCGGCAAGATCATCCTGATCACCGACCAGAAGGGCGCGTCGCTGACGACCCTGAAGACGATGGAGACGATCGTGCTGCCGGATGTGCCGGAAATCATCACACCGATCCTCTATGCGCTGCCCGTCCAGATGCTGGCCTACTATACGGCCGTCTTCATGGGCACCGACGTCGACCAGCCGCGCAATCTGGCGAAGTCAGTGACCGTCGAATAGGACGACGAATCTCGGTTCATATTCCTGCCGCACTGCACTATGAAGGTGCGTCGCGGCCATCCGGCCTGATTTGACCCTCGGGCTTTGGCATGACACGTCTGCGGAATTACTTCCTCACCGGCTTCATCGTGACGGCGCCGCTGGCGATCACCGCCTATATCGCCTGGTCCTTCATCGGCTGGGTCGACGGCTGGGTGAAGCCCTACATTCCCAGCAATTACAATCCCGACAGCTATCTTCCCTTCGCCGTACCAGGCTTCGGGCTGATCGTCGCCCTCCTGATGATCACGCTGATCGGTTTCCTGACGGCGAATTTCATCGGCCGTTCCATCGTACACTTCGGCGAGCGGCTGCTCGACAGCATGCCGCTTGTGCGCAGCATCTATCGTGGCCTGAAGCAGATCTTCGAGACGATCCTGTCGAACAAGGGGGACATGTTCAAGAAGGTCGCGATCATGGAATATCCGCGCCGCGGCACCTGGGCGATCGTCTTCATTTCCAGCGAGAAGCGCAATGAAATCAGCGACCACCTCGACGGGCGCGAGGAAGACCTGGTCGCGGTGTTCCTGCCGTCGACGCCGAACCCGACGACCGGTTTCCTGCTCTACGTTCCGCGCAAGGACATCATCGAACTGAACATGACGGTCGAGGAGGCGGCGAAACTGGTGATCTCGGCGGGTCTCGTCGTACCCGG
>JAUYMV010000665.1 GCA_030698645.1 Mesorhizobium sp. | reverse complement strand
CGGCGGCTTCGGCGGCAAGGTCGACGTCATCGTCGAGCCGATCGCGGCACTTGGCGCCATGCTGACCAACCGGCCGGTGAAATATGCCTATTCGCGGGGCGAGGAGATGCAGGTGTCGTCGCCGCGCGCCGCCGAGCGCATCTACATCAAGGACGGCGTGATGGCCGACGGGCGCATCGTGGCGCGCCGGATCCGTCTCTATGTCGACGCCGGCGCCTATTGCCGCCATTCGACCTACGGCACCACCAAGGCGGCGGCGCATTTCCCGGGGCCCTATACGATCCCCAACGTCCATGTCGACGCCTACTGCGTCTACACCAACCGGACGCCGTCTTCGGCCATGCGCGGCTTCGGCGTGACGATCGGCGACTTCGCGCTCGAATCGCAGATGGACCAGGTGGCGCGCCATCTGAACATGGACCCGATGGAGCTGCGCCTGATCAACGCCTATCGCGACGGCGACACCAAGGCGCACCGCAAGACGGTCGAGGGCGCGGCGCTGGTGGAGGTGATCCAGGCGGCGGCGCGGCAGACCGGCAAGGAACTGGCGCCCCGGTTCGCGGCGATGTCGTCGATGGTGCGGGAGGCGGGGTGATGGGCCACAATCACGCAACCCGCCGCTTGAGAATACCCCCACCCCTTACCCCTCCCCACAAGGGGGAGGGGGTCGCCGCCGCCTCAGAATACCCCTCCCCCTTGAGGGGGTCCGAAGGACGGGCGAGACCCGTGGCTCGCCCCGCCAAGGTAAGGGGTGGGGGTGCTGCCTCGCCCGTCCGCAGTGCTCGTATTGGAGTTCCGACATGACCTGGCTCAAGGGACGCGGCGTCGCCGCGGTGAACTATCCGACCGGCATGAATCTCGGCGGCGATCCGAGCCAGGCGCTGATCCATGCGACGACGACCGGGAGTTTCGTCATCACGCTGTCCTCGGTCGATCTCGGCCAGGGCATCAAGACCGTCGGCGCGCAGATCGCGGCCGAGACGCTGGGCGTGCCGTACGACACGGTGATGATCGACACCGCCGATACCGACACCGGCCCGCACTGCATGGGCACGTTTGCCTCGCGCGGCACGCACCGCATCGGCAACGCCATCATGATGGCCGCGCGGGAAGCCCGCGAGGTGCTGCTCTCGGTCGCGGCGACCGAGCTCGAGGTCGACGCCGGCGATCTCGTCACCGACGGCAAGGGCCGCATCCACGTCAACGGCGCGCCGGACAAGGGCATCTCGGTGCTCGACGTCGCGCTTGCCGCGCACTTCAAGCACGGCCGCACGATCTCGGGACGCGGCATGTTCCTGAAACCGAAGAGCGAGGTGGTGCCGGAGACCGGCGAGATGGACCCGGATTCCTGCCAGGCGCATGCCTGCACGGTGGCCGAGGTCGAGGTCGACGACGAGACCGGCGAGGTGCGCGTCATCAAGATGACCAATGCCTACGAGATCGGCCGCGCGATGAACCCGGCGCTCGCCCACCAGCAGATCGTCGGCGGCGCCTGGATGGGCATCAGCCACGCGCTCTACGAGACGACGGAGCCGTACTATCCGGACCGCCGCCACGGCCCGACCGACTTCTCGCAATATCTGATGCCCGGCCCGGGCGACCTCGCCGAAATGGATTCGGTCATCATCGAGCGCCCCGCCGCGAACGGCCCCTACGGCGCCAAGGGCATCGGCGAGATGACGGCGAACTCGCCGATCCCGGCTATCGCCAACGCCATCTTCGACGCTTGCGGCGTGCGCGTCACCTCGATGCCGATCACGCCGGAAAAGATCCTGCGCGGGCTCGACGCGCTCCGCGCCCACTGAAACCACTCCCAGGCAAAGGACCGACCATGATCAAGGTGATGTCGCTGATGAAGCGCAAGGAGGGCATGCCCTTCGACGAATTCCGCAACTGGCTGCTGAACGAGCACGTGGCGTTCGCCAGGAACCTGCCCGGCCTCAGGAAATACACCGCGAACGCGTTGGTGAAGGAAAACCCCGACGCGCCCTATGACGGCATCACGGAGCTGTTCTTCGACAGCGAGGCGGCGATGGCCGAGGCGTTCGGCACGGACGCTGGCAAGGCGGCCGGCGGCGACGCGGCGTCGCACTGCTCGAACCGGTTCCGCATGGTGTGCGAGGAGAAGCTGCAGTTCTAGCCCCTTACCCTCCCCCTTGTGGGGAGGGTCGATCCGCGAAGCGGATCGGGGTGGGGGCATGGCCCGAGCGCGTTCGCAGGAAGAGCCCCGCCCCGTCTCCCGCGCTTCGCTTCGCAAAGCGCGCTCGCCAACCCTCCCCAAAAAGGGAGGGTGAAACCGGAGCCTCCATGCCCTCGCCCCTGACCCAGGACCAGCTCGACACAGCGCTTGCCGCCGCCGGCTATCTCGCCGACGAGACGCTGGTCACCGCGCTCTACCTCGCGCTGGAACTCGGCAAGCCGCTGCTGCTCGAGGGCGTGCCGGGCGTCGGCAAGACGCAGGTTGCGGTGACGCTGGCCGGCATCCTCGGGCGCGATTGCATCAGGCTGCAGTGCTACGAGGGCATCGATTCTTCCCGCGCGCTCTACGACTGGGACCATGCGCGCCAGCTGCTGCATGTGCGGGTCGCCGAGCGCGGCGGGGCGGTCGAGACGGCCGATCTCTACGCACCCGAATTCCTGATCGAGATGCCGCTCCTGAAGGCGCTGCGCAACGCCGGGACCACGGTCCTGCTGATCGACGAAATCGATCGTGCCGATGACGCCTTCGAGGCGTTCCTGCTCGAATTCCTGTCCGACTTCCAGATCTCCATTCCCGAGATCGGCACGGTGCGCGCGGCCCAACCGGTGGTCACCATCCTGACCTCCAACCGCACGCGCGAACTGCACGATGCGCTGCGCCGGCGCTGCCTCTACCACTGGATCGACTATCCGGAGCGGGCGCGCGAGCGCGCCATCATCGAGCGACACGCGCCGGGGCTGGCGGCCGCGGCCGGCGACCGGCTGGTCGAGGCCGTCTCGGCCATCCGCCGCCTGCCGCTGATCAAGCGGCCGGGCATCGCCGAGTCGATCGACTGGGCGCGCGCCGCGCAGGTGCTGTCGCGCGACGGCGCGCCGTGGCCCGACGCGCTGAAGCGCTCGCTCGGCCTGCTGGTCAAGGACCAGGAGGATCTTGCCATGATCGAGACGGCGGCGGTACTGTGATGGCCCCCGTCGCGGGCACCGGCGCGATCGCGGCGGAACGGCTGGCCGGCTTTCCCGCCGCCCTGCGCGAAGCGGGGCTCGCCGTCGATCCGGGCCGCGCGGCCGCCTTCCTCGCCGCCGTGCGCGCCTGCC
>JAUYMV010000660.1 GCA_030698645.1 Mesorhizobium sp. | reverse complement strand
GTGGCCGGCGCGTCCGAAGCTCGTCAGCCTATTTGACGAGCGAGCAGCCGCCGTCGGCCAGCGGTCGGAAGGCCTTGTCGGCCGGGATCGTGGCGACGGTCTCGTAGAGATCCCATTCGCCCTTCGAATCCGCCGGCTTCTTGACGCGGAAGAGGTACATGTCGTGCACCTTGCGTCCGTCGACGCGCACCACGCCCTTGCCGAACAGCGGATCGTCGGTCGGCATTTCCTTCATCTTGGCCATTACCGCGGCGGCATCCTTGGTGCCCGCCGCCTCGACGGCCTTCAGGTAATGAAGCACCGCGCCGTAGACGCCGGCCTGGATCATCGACGGCTTCTTGCCGGTCTTTTCCTCGAACTTCGCAGACCAGGCGCGGGTCTGGTCGTTGAGATCCCAGTAGAAGCTTTCGGTCAGAACCAGACCCTGCGCGACCTCGAGGCCGAGCGCGTGCACGTCGTTGACGAACATCAGCAGGCCGGCCAGCGACTGACCGCCCTGGGTGATGCCGAACTCCGATGCCTGCTTGATCGAGTTGATCGTGTCGCCGCCGGCATTGGCCAGGCCGATGACCTGGGCGCCCGACGACTGCGCCTGCAGCAGGAAGGACGAGAAGTCGGTGCCCGGGAACGGCGTGCGCACGGCGCCGATCACTTCGCCGCCATTGGCCTTGACGACGGCCGAAGTGTCGCGCTCGAGCGCATGGCCGAACGCATAGTCGGCGGTGACGAAGAACCAGGTCTTGCCGCCGGCCGCCACCATCGCGCCGCCGGTGCCATTGGCGAGCGCCCAGGTGTCGTAGGTCCAGTGCACCGTGTTGGGCGAGCATTTCGCGCCGGTCAGATCCGACGAGGCCGCGCCCGAGTTCAGGAAGACCTTGTTCTTCTCCCTGGTGATGTCGTTGATGGCGAGCGCCACCGACGAGGTCGGCACGTCGGCGATCGCGTCGACGTTTTCGGTGTCATACCACTGGCGGGCGATGTTGGAGCCGATGTCCGGCTTGTTCTGGTGATCGGCCGAGACGATCTCGACGGTGATGCCCTTGTCCGTGCCGAAATCGTCCGCGGCCATCTGGGCGGCGACAGCCGAGCCCTCGCCGGTGATGTCGGCATAGATGCCGGAACGGTCGTTGAGCACGCCGATCTTGACGGCCGTCTGGGCGTAGGCACTGCCGGCCAGCAAGATGCCGGCAAGCGATGTCAGAATGAAACCTGTCGTCTTCATTGGTCTTCTCCTCCTGTTTCGGCGCAAGGCGCCGGGGTCGTTCATTGTCCTCAGACGCCAAGATAGCGGTGCAGCTTCTCGGTGTTGGCGTCGAGCTGGTCATTGGGGATCGTGTCGATGACGCGCCCCTGTTCCACCACGTAGTGACGGTCGGCGACCGATGCGGCGAAGCGGAAATTCTGTTCGACCAGCACGATCGTGAAGCCCTGGTCCTTGAGCCTGGCGATGGTGCGGCCGATCTGCTGGACAATGACGGGCGCCAGCCCCTCGGTCGGCTCGTCGAGCAGCAGCAGCTTTGCGCCGGTGCGCAGGATGCGGCCGATCGCCAGCATCTGCTGTTCGCCGCCCGACAGTTTGGTGCCCTGGCTGGCGAGCCGTTCCTTGATGTTGGGGAATAGCTCGAAGATCTGCTCGACCGTCAGCCCGCCGGGCCGCACCTGCGGCGGCAGCATCAGATTTTCCTCGACCGACAGCGACGAGAAGATCGCGCGTTCCTCCGGGCAGAGCGCGATGCCAAGCCGCGCAATGGCGCGCGACGGCAGCTTGATCGTCTCCTGGCCGTCGAACGTGACGGACCCGGAACGCTTGGCGAGAATGCCCATCACGGCCTTGAGCGTGGTCGTCTTGCCGGCGCCGTTGCGGCCGAGCAGCGTGACCACCTCGCCCGCGCCGACCTCGAAATTGATGCCGTGCAGGATATGGCTTTCGGCATACCACCCCTGCAGCTCCGTCACCTTGAGGAGCGGCGTGACCTGCGCCGTCGCAGGCGTATCGTTGAGCGGCGCTTCAGTCATGGCCGGCTCCGATATAGGCTTCGATCACGCGCGGGTCCTTCGAGACGGCGGCGTAGTCGCCTTCCGCGAGCACCTCGCCGCGCGCCAGAACGGTGATGCGGTCCGACAGCGAGGCGACGACCGAGAGATTGTGTTCGACCATGAAGATGGTGCGGTTCGCCGAGATGCGGCGAATAAGTGCGGAGATGCGGTCGATGTCCTCCTGAGTCATGCCGGCCATCGGCTCGTCGAGCAGGAGCATCTCCGGGTCGAGCGCCAGCGTCGTGGCGATTTCCAGCGCGCGCTTGCGTCCGTAGGGAAGTTCGCCGGCCAAGGTCGCCTTGAACTCGGTCAGGCCGACATCGGCCAGGAGCGATGCGGCCTCGTCGTTGAACTCGACCAGCGCGCGTTCGGAGCGCCAGAAGTCGAAACTGTCGCCGCGCCGGCGCTGCAGCGCGATGCGCACGTTCTCGAGCGCCGTCATGTGCGGAAACACCGCCGAAATCTGGAACGACCGCACCAGCCCCAGCCGCGCGATGTCGGCCGGCTGCATGGCGGTGATGTCGCGGCCCTTGTAGCGGATCGTGCCGCGCGTCGGCTGTAGGAACTTGGTGAGCAGGTTGAAGCAGGTCGTCTTGCCGGCGCCGTTCGGCCCGATGAGCGCATGGATCGAACCGCGCCTGACCCTGAGATCGACATTGTTGACGGCGACGAAGCCCTTGAACTCCTTGGTCAGGCCGGACGCCTCGAGGATCGTGTCCTCGCTCATCGATGCCTAGCGCCCTTGACCGGCGGCCAGCATAAGGCTGCGTCCAGGCGCTGCGCGCCCCAGATTTCCGACATTACTCCTCCCGTGGCTTTTCGCCTTTGGCCGCTTAGAGCGGCTTCTCAATCTTACGGCAGCATGGAGGCTTTGCCATACCGTAAAACTACGTCGCCGGCAGCCTGCTGGCAACAGCGCCGCCGGCCCACATACCAAAGCTCCGGTGCGTGAAAGGGGGCGAAGGCCACTTCGAACGACATTCCGATGGCGCGGCCGGCGGCCCCCTTTGCGGACCAACACTTAGGTATTGACCTAAGTGTTGGTCCGCGTTAGTAACCGCGGCAGTCCCTGGAAAGGTGCCCCGTTGATCCAGAACGCCGCAACGGCTCCGGCCATACCATCGATCGTGGACGGCATATTCCGCGCACTCGCCGACCCGACGCGGCGCAGCGTCGTCGAACGACTGACCGCCAAGCAGGCGTCGGCGAGCGAGCTTGCCGCCCCATACAGGATGGCCCTGCCGTCGTTCATGGAACACTTGCGGGTGCTGGAAAACTGCGGACTGGTCCGCTCGCGAAAGGTCGGCCGCGTACGCACATATCAACTCGCGTCCGAGCAACTCAAGCTCGCGGAGGACTGGCTTGGACGGCAGCGCACCCTATGGGAGCGCCGGCTCGACCGCCTGGACAGCTATCTGATTGCTTTGAAGGAGGACAGTGAAGAATGAAATCGCATGTGTTCAAGATCGACCCGTCGCTCGACCTGGTTCTGGAGCGCGACATCGACGTCCCGGTCGAACTGGTCTGGAAGGCCTGGACGACGCCGTCGAGCCTGAAGGAATGGTTCGTGCCGAAGCCATGGACGATCACATCCTGCGAAATCGACTTGCGGCCCGGTGGCACGTTCGCGACGACGATGCGCTCGCCGGACGGCCAGGAATTTCCCAATCTCGGCTGCTATCTCGAGGTCGCTCCGAACGAGCGGCTGGTCTTCACCGATACGCTCCTGCCCGGCTATCGCCCGTCGCCGAAGCCCTATTTCACAGCGGTTCTCGAATTGACGCCAAAGGGCAAGGGTACGCACTACAGAGCCATCGCCATCCACGGCGACGAAGCCAATCGGAAAAGCCACGAGGAAATGGGCTTCCATGACGGCTGGGGCACCGTGGTCACGCAAATGGTCGAGCACATCAAATCCGGGCGTTAGCGCCCGGATTTGCCCGGAACACTATCCCTTCACTCCCACTCGATCGTGCCCGGCGGCTTGCTGGTCACATCGTAGACGACGCGGTTGATGCCCTTGACCTCGTTGATGATGCGGGTCGCGGCGCGGCCGAGGAAGGCCATGTCGTAGTGGTAGAAATCGGCGGTCATGCCGTCGACCGACGTAACGGCGCGCAGCGCGCAGACGTATTCGTAGGTGCGGCCGTCGCCCATGACGCCGACGGTCTGGACAGGCAGCAGCACAGCGAAGGCCTGCCAGATGGCGTCGTAGAGACCGGCCTTTCGGATCTCGTCGAGATAGATGGCGTCGGCGTTGCGCAGGATCTCGAGCTTGTCGCGCGTCACGCCGCCCGGGCAGCGGATGGCGAGGCCGGGACCCGGGAAGGGATGCCTGCCGATGAAATGCTCCGGCAGGCCGAGCTCCTTGCCGAGCACGCGGACCTCGTCCTTGAACAGCTCGCGCAGCGGCTCGACGAGCTGCATGTTCATGCGCGCCGGCAGGCCGCCGACATTGTGATGCGACTTGATCGTGACCGACGGACCGCCGGTGAAGGAGACGCTTTCGATGACATCCGGATAGAGCGTGCCCTGCGCCAGGAACTGCGCGGGGTGGCCGCCCATGGCGAGCTTCCTGGCTTCGGCCTCGAACGTTTCGACGAACAGCCGGCCGATGGTCTTGCGCTTGGTCTCCGGGTCGCTCTCGCCTTCGAGCGCATCGATGAAGAGGTCGGCGGCGTCCACATGGACGAGCGGGATGTTGTAGTGCTCGCGGAACATGGCGACGACCTCGGCCGCCTCGTTCTTGCGCATCAGGCCGTGGTCGACGAGGATGCAGGTCAGCCGGTCGCCGATCGCCTCGTGGATCAGCATGGCGGCGACCGAGGAGTCGACACCGCCCGACAGGCCGCAGATGACTCGGCCGTCTCCGACCTGGTCGCGAATCTTCTGCACGGCCTGCTCGCGATAGGCCGACATCGACCAATCGCCCTCGATGCCGGCGACGCCGTGCACGAAGTTCTGCAGCAGGCGGGCGCCGTCCGGCGTGTGGACGACTTCGGGGTGGAACATGATGCCATACATCCGGCGCGCCAGATCGCCGAACACGGCGAAGGGCGAACCGTCGGAACGGCCGAACACCTCGAAGCCCTCGGGCAGCGAAATGACGCGGTCGCCATGGCTCATCCAGACCTGGTGGCGCTGGCCGGGCGCCCACATGCCGTCGAACAGCGGGCATTCCTTCTCGACCTCGACGAAGGCGCGGCCGAACTCGCGGTGGCTGGAGCTTTCGGCCTTGCCGCCCATCTGGACGCAGAGCGCCATCTGGCCGTAGCAGATGCCGAGGATCGGCAGGCCGGAGTCGAAGATCACCTGCGGCGCGCGCGGGCTGCCGGTTTCAGATGTCGAAGCGGGACCGCCCGACAGGATGACGGCCTTCGGCCGGATGCGATGGAACGCGTCCTCGGCGAGCTGGAACGGGACGATCTCGGAATAGACGCCGGCCTCGCGCACGCGCCTGGCGATCAGCTGCGTGAACTGGCTGCCGAAATCGATGATGAGGATGCTGTCGGGATGGATGGGTGTGTTCATCCGGGGCCGGTATACGAGTCGAGCGGAATGAGCAATTGGTGGTGCGGGCCAGACGCCATTTTATCGATCAAACGGCCGTCGGCGGTGACAAGTCGGCAGGAATTCTGCATTGCGGCTACCACGTAGAGACAGTCGTATACGCTCGCCCCCGATGCGATCGACAGTTCGACCGCGGGCCCAAGCAATCCCTCCAACGGGATCTGCCTGAAGTTGGCGGTCATGGCAGCGATCATGCGTTCAATCATCGCCGGCTCCGCCAAGCCGGATCGAATCTTGCGGGCCAAGACTTCGCCAGCCTCGCCAAAGGCATGTCCGGGGACAAGCAAATCGATTTCAGACAGAACGAGTTCGGCTTTTGCCGAACCTGGTTCCTCGACGTAGATCTTCGCTAGGACGCTGGCATCGACGACCAGCATTCAGCCGTCCCGGTCGCGCATCTCGCGAATGATCGCGACACTATCCGTCTCGGGCGACCAGCCCTTTGTCATTGCCCTGATGGCAGCAGCCTCGGCGCGCCGTTCGACGACCTTCGTCTGTTGAGCCAGCACGGCTTTGACTTCGTCCTCGAACGACCGCCCGTTCGCGTCCGCGTTGAAGCGGATCGCGGCCATTGTCTTGTCGTCGACATTCTCGATGTGAATTACGCCCATCGTAGTCTCCGCCATCTTGAAGCGCTCAAATATGGAGCCGCACGCACCGAAGTGCAATCAAACAGCCAACTGGTGGGCGCAGGGAGAAGGCAGCAGTCTTGCCCATCACTTTCATCGGCTAGTCATGACCGCAACAGCCCGTCGCGCAACGCCTCCTCCAGCCGATCCACCGCATCTGCCAGCTTTTCGTCGATAACATGCAGATATTCCGTCCAGTCGCCGACGTGGCGCAGGTCGGCCGCTCCGTCCGAAATGCCGCGCAGGGCGACCAGGGGAACGCCGAAGCCCTGACAGGCGCGCAGTACGGCATAGGTCTCCATGTCGACCATGTCGGCTTCGATCGCGTCATAGGCCGCGCCGGTGACGATGTTTGCGCCGGTCGAGAGCGTCGCCTCGTTGATGCCCGGGATGCGCAGCGGCAGCGGCAGGATCGCCGGCATGTCGAGGAACGGCGTTGCGCCCTTCTGGAAGCCGAGCGGCGAGGCGTCCATGTCGCGGTAGGAGACCGACACGGCCTGATAGATTTCGGTCTGTTCGAGCGTGCGGCTGCCGGCCGACCCGAGCGACACGACGAGCGCGGGCAGTGTGCCCACCGCGGCGAGACCCGCCAGAGCCGCGGTGCATTGCACCGCCGACTCGACCGGCCCGACGCCGGTCATCAGCGGCGTGAAGCGGGCCTGCAGATGCGGACCGAATTCGGCGGCAGCCGCCATGACGAAGAGAACATTGCGGCCGGCAATCGCGGTCAGCGGCGCGGCCATGCCGCGTCAGCCTTCGAGGCCGCCGCGGCCGATGATGGTCATCATCGTGCCGGTCATGGTGGCGATGAGCTTGGCCTCGCCCTCGGCGCTGAAGGCATAGGCCTGTCCGTCGGCGACGATGATGGTGCGGCCGGGCTTGGTGACCGAGCCGCGAAACAGGAAGCGCTCGCCCTTGCCGGGCGCCAGCAGATTGACCTTGAATTCGATGGTGAGCACCGCCGCGTCCGTCGGCATCATCGAAAAGGCGGCGTAGCCGCAGGCCGAATCGAGCGCGGTGGAAATGATCCCCGCATGCAGGTAACCATGCTGCTGGGTGAGCGCCTCGGAATACGGCATCTCGATCTCGACGATGCCGGGCGTCACGCTGGTCAGTTCGGCGCCGATGGTCGCCATGACCGTCTGGCGCGCGAAGCTCCGGCGCACGCGCGCCTCGTAGTCTGGATCGGGCCTCGCATTCGCCAACATCGCTTTCACCTCCTGGGCCAGCTTATGCCAACCGATAGCCGGCGATCAATGATCAATGCTGCACTGCAAAATGTCTAGTTGAGCCACCAGATGGCGGCGTTCAGCGCGGTCGCGAAGGATACCCACGCGGCATAGGGCACGAACAGCAGCGCCGCGGGACGATCCCGGTTCCAGGTCAGCGCGACGAAGCCCAGGATCGCCAGCAGCATCGCCGTCACGACGACGAGGGCCAGGCCGATCGAATGCATGGTGAAAAAGGCGGGGGACCAGGCGAAATTGAGCACCAGCTGGGCCCACCACAACCGCATCGCATTGCCGCGCGGCTTGCGCTCGTAGGTGCGCCAGCCGGCAATGGCGATCAGGATGTAAAGGGTCGTCCAGGCCGGGCCGAACAGCCAGTTGGGCGGATTGAACCACGGCTTCTGGAGAGCGTCGTACCAGGGGCCAGGCAGGTTGGAGGCGCCCATCAGGAGCCCGCCGCCCAGCACCAGGACGACGAAGGCGGCGAGAGTGAGAAAGCGGCGCATGGCACGGTCCGGGTCAGGTTGCGGTGTTGCTGGCGAGGCGCCGGGTTAAATGGCGCCGCGCCACAATGGTTCAAGCCACGGCCGAATTGCTCATGGAACGCGCCGAAGCGAGGCGAAGAAGAAGCCGTCCGTGTCGGACCGCGAAGGGGTGAGAACGATGCCGTTGGCGTCGATCCGGACCGATTTCGAATGGCCCGAAATCCGGGCCGCCCAGAGCGCCGCATGGTCGACCGGCTGAAACGCGGGTTGGCGCGATGCAAAGGCCTCGGCCTGGCGCTGGTTTTCCTGCGGAAAGACCGAGCAGGTGATGTAGACGAGGCGACCGCCCGGCTTCACGAAGCGGGACGCCGCATCGAGGATCGCGGCCTGTTCGTCGAGGCGGATGTCGAGCTGGCGCTGGGACAACCGCCATTTGGCGTCCGGCCGCCGGCGCCAGGTGCCCGATCCGCTGCACGGCGCGTCGATCAGCACGAGATCCATCTGGCCTTCGAGCGGCTCCAGCGCGGCGGCGTTGGCGATCACCTGCACGTTGCGGCATTCGGCGCGGCGCAGCCGGTCGAAGATCGGCGCCAGGCGCTGCTTGTCGGAATCATAGGCGAATATCTGGCCGCGATTCTCCATCGTCGCCGACAATGCCAGCGTCTTGCCGCCGGCGCCGGCGCAGAAATCCATGACCTGCATGCCAGGCTCGGCGCCGGCGAGAAGGGCGGCGAGCTGCGAGCCCTCGTCCTGGATCTCGAACCAGCCTTTCTGGAAGGCGGGTTCGACCTGGACGTTGGGATGCCGCCCGCCGCCGTGGATCGGCGGGAAGCGGAGTCCGTGCGGGGCGAGCCGGGTGGGAGCGGCCCCCGGCAGTTCGGCCAGCACCTTGTCGCGCGTGGCGAGCAGCGTGTTGACGCGCAGATCGAGCGGCGGGC
>JAUYMV010000658.1 GCA_030698645.1 Mesorhizobium sp. | reverse complement strand
CGATGCTCGGACGCAACGCCAACGGCCTGTTCTGGATGAACCGCTACATCGAGCGCGCGGAAAACATGGCGCGGCTTGTCGATGCGGGATTGCGGCTCGCGCTGACGCGCACGGCGAGTTCGTCGGACGAATGGGCGTCCGTGGTGGTGTCGGCGGGCGTCGAAAACGCCTTCCTGCAGAAGCATAGCGAATTCACCGCGGACACCGTGTCGGACTTCCTGCTCCGCGATACGTCGAACGCGTCGAGCGTCATGATGGCGATGGAAACCGCGCGCAACAATGGCCGCATGGTGCGCACGGCGCTGACGCGCGAGACATGGGAGAGCGTCAACGAGGCATGGATGTCGATGAAACGCATCCTGGCCGGCCCGATCGACGAGCGCGACCTGCCGCGCATTCTCGATCTCATCAAGCGCGAGACGGCGCTGATCCGCGGCGCGTTCCACGGCACCATGCTGCGCAACGAAATTTTCGATTTCAGACAGATCGGCACCTTCATCGAGCGCGCCGACAACACCGCCCGCATTCTCGACGTGAAATATTACGTGCTGCTTCCGTCGGTATCCTGGGTCGGCTCATCCCTCGACAACTACCAGTGGGAATCGATCCTGCGCTCCGTCGCGGCGCATCGCTCCTACCGCTGGGTCTACGAGGCCGACTACAAGCCGACCAACATCGCGGATTTCCTCATCCTCAACAGCCGGATGCCGCGCTCGCTGGCGTTCTCCTACCGCAACATCGCCGAAAGCCTGGACTACCTGGCCAACGAATATGGCGGCCGACACGCATGCCACGGCACCGTCGACACCACGCTCGGCAAGCTCAAGGTCGGCTCCATCAAGGAGATCTTCGACGGCGGGCTGCACGAATTCCTGGTCGACTTCATCGGCGACAACAACCGCCTCGGCGCGCAGATCGCCGAGGAATACCGCTTCAACTGAGCGGGCAGGGAGCGGCATGCGTCTGAAAATCCTGCACCGGACCGAATACAGCTACGACGCGCCGCTGAGCTATGCGCTGCAGCGCATTCGCCTGACGCCGCAAAGCGGCCAGGCGCAGACGGTGCGCAGTTGGGCCATCAAGATCGCTGGCGCCAAGGAGGAAGTGCGCTATACCGACGGCTTCGGCAACGAGACGCGCCTGCTCAGCATCGAGGGCGACGCCAGTGGCGTGACCGTGGAGGCGTCCGGCGAGGTCGACACCGTGGACACCACCGGGGTCAGCGGTCCGCATCGCGGCTTTGCGCCGCTGTGGCTGTTCGGCCAGCCGACCGCGTTGACGGCGCCGGGCAACGGCCTCATCGCGCTTGCCGGCGATGTCGGCGACGGCGGCGAACTCGACCGGCTGCACCGCTTGATGGACATGATCGCCGACCGGGTCCCCTACCAGGCGGGCTCGACCGTTTCGACGACTCCCGCCGAGGAGGCGCTGAAGCTCGGCTTCGGGGTCTGCCAGGACCACGCGCATATCTTCATCGCCATTGCCCGCCTGTCCGGCTTTCCGGCGCGCTACGTCAGCGGCTATCTGATGAAGCAAGGCGAAAGCGAGCAGGCGGCCAGCCACGCCTGGGCGGAAGCCCATGTGCGCGGCCTCGGCTGGGTCGGCTTCGATCCGTCGAACAGAATGTCGCCCGACGAGACCTATGTCAGCCTCGCCACCGGGCGCGATTACCGCGACGCGGCGCCGGTTTCGGGAATTCGGTTGGGACAAGCGGTGGAAAAGCTTGCGGTTCACATCACTGTCGAGCAGTAATCCGCAACCTGAGCTCAGACCGGACCGATTCCATGACGTACTGCGTCGGCCTCAAGATTGACCGTGGCCTCGTGTTCATGTCGGACACGCGGACCAATGCCGGAATCGACAACATCTCGACGTTCCGCAAGATGCATGTCTGGTCGGAGCCGGGCGAGCGCGTGATCGTGCTGCTGTCGGCCGGCAATCTGGCGACGACGCAGGCCGTGGTCTCGCTGCTCGACGAGCGCTCCAAGGCGCCGACGGAGCGCATGCACACCATGCTGGAGACGCCGTCGATGTTCCAGACGGCGCGCATGGTCGGCAATGTCGTGCGCGAGGTGATCAACGGCAGCGCGGCGGAAGGCCAGCGCGCGGAGAGCTATTTCAACGCCTCCTTCATCCTCGGCGGCCAGATTCGCGGCAGCGACCCGCGCCTGTTCATGATCTATCCGGAAGGCAACTTCATCGAGGCCGGCGGCGACACGCCCTTCTTCCAGATCGGCGAGACCAAATATGGCAAGCCGATCATCGTGCGCGCCTACGACCCGGCCATGAGCTTCGCGGAGACCGCCAAGCTCCTGATGGTGTCGTTCGATTCGACGCTGAAATCCAATCTGTCGGTCGGACTTCCGCTCGATCTGTTGTTCTACGAAAAGGATACGTTGCAGATCGGCTTCCAGAAGCGGATCAGCAATGACGATCCCTACTACCGGACGATCTCGGACGGCTGGTCGACCGCGCTGAAGGCGGCCTTCAAGAACCTGCCCGACTTCGAGGCCTGACTTCGGGAGCGCTGCCGTTGGACGAGGACGCGTTTCGCCTATGGTCCCGCCGCGCCGCCGACTGGGGCGCCGACTATCGCGAGACGCTGCGCGAGCGACCGGTGCGCGCGCGGACGGCGCCGGGCGCGATTGCCGCAACGCTTGCGAGTTCGCCGCCCGAGGAAGGCGAGCCGATGGAGACGATCTTCGCCGACTTCGAGCGCGACATCGTTCCGGGCATGACGCATTGGCAGCATCCGCGCTTCTTCGCCTATTTTCCCGCCAACGCGGCGCCGGCCTCGGTCGTCGCGGAGTATCTCGTCTCGGCGATGGCTGCGCAATGCATGCTCTGGCAGACCTCGCCGGCCGCGACCGAGGTCGAGACGCGCATGGTCGACTGGCTGCGCCAGGCGCTCGGCCTGCCGGACGGCTTTTCCGGCGCGATCCAGGATTCGGCATCCTCCGCGACGCTCGCCGCGGTGCTTGTCATGCGCGAGCGGGCACTCGAATGGCGGGGCAACAAGAGCGGCCTCTCCGGGCAGCGGCAGGTGCGCATCTATTGCTCGGGCGAGGCGCACACGTCGATCGACCGCGCCATCTGGGTGGCGGGCGTCGGCGAGGCGAACCTCGTGCGCATTCCCGTGACGGGTGAGCGCCGGTCGATGGACATCGACGCGCTCGATGCCGCGATCATGCGCGACCGCGCGGCCGGGTTTTTACCGGCCGGCATCATCGCCTCGGTCGGCGGCACCAGCGTCGGCGGCACGGACGACGTGGCCGGCGTCTGCGCGGTGGCCAAGACGCACGATCTCTATGTGCATGTCGATGCGGCATGGGCCGGCTCGGCGATGATCTGCGAAGAATTCCGCCATTTCTGGAGCGGGGTGGAAAACGCGGATTCGGTCGTCTTCAATCCGCACAAATGGCTGGGCGCCCAGTTCGACTGTTCGGTACAGTTCATCCGCGATCCCGACACGCTGGTCAGGACGCTGGCGATCCAGCCCGAATACCTCAAGACCT
>JAUYMV010000648.1 GCA_030698645.1 Mesorhizobium sp. | reverse complement strand
CGGTGAAATGCATGTCGCCGCGCAGGCAGGGCGAATCTTTCGGCAGGGCCGGAAATTCCGGCATCGAATCGAGCGCGATGTTGAGCTTGCCCGACGAGCCGCGGATCTTGAAGTTTTTCACCCGGCGCAGGAAGGGTTCGGGCAGTTCCTTCTCCTCGACGAGCTTCAGGAAGGTGCGCTTGACGTCGGCGTTCGAGACGACGAGCCGCGCGCGGATTTCCTCCCCGCCGGCAAGCACCACGCCGGTGGTCTTGCCGTTCTTCACCAGAACATGGTCGACGCCGGCGCCGGTGCGGATCGTGCCGCCGGAGGCCTGGAACGAGTCCGCCAGCGCTCTGGTGACGGCGCCCATCCCTCCGCGCGCGTAGCCCCAGGCCCCGACCGAGCCGTCGACCTCGCCCATATAGTGATGCAGCAGTACATAGGCGGTGCCGGGCGACATGGGACCGAGCGCGGTGCCGATGATGCCGGAGAGCGCCAGATTGGCCTTGATGATGTCGGTCTCGAAATACTCGTCGAGAAAATCCGAGATCGACATGGTCCAGAAGCGCAGTGTCTGGGCCATTTCCGCGGCGCCGAGACCGGAGAACTTTTTCCCCAGATACATCAGCTCGCCGATGTCGCGGATGCGAAGGCTCGCCGGGTCGGGCGCCGCGCGCATCAGGAGCGGCTGGATGAAGCGGCACTGCCGGATGACGTCGCGCGCGTAGCGGTCGTAGGCCTCGGCATCCCGCGCGGACCAGCGCGCGAATTCGCGCCGGTGCGCGTCGTGGTCGCGGTAGGAGGCGAGATAGTCGCCGTCCTGCGAGAACACAGCGCCGCCCTCATAGGGCACGACCTGCAGCCCGAATTTCGGCAACTCGAGGTCGCGCATGATCTCGGGGCGGAACAGCGAGCAGACATAGGAGCAGTTGGAGTAGAGGAAACCCGGCGTCAGCTCGCGGCTGGTTGCAGCACCCCCGACCCAGTCGTTCTTCTCGACGACCAGCACGTCGAGCCCGGCGCGCCGCAGGTAGCAGGCGTTGACGAGGCCGTTGTGGCCTCCGCCGATGACGATGGCGTCCCAGGTTTTCAATCGCGCCTCACGCTTTCCCCGCCGTCATGGCGACCGCCAGCTTGCCGGATCGACCGGGCGCAAGCCGGCGCCCAGGGCGGGTTTGGTGACAGTTCGGACAAACTTGTGGTGAAATCTGGCACGGAAAATCCACTTCTGTCCAGTCGTATTGAATGAATGTTCAACAAATACGGTTGCGTTTTCCTGTTGTTGCGCTAGGCTTTGCGCATCGATCGGAGCGCCGGAAAGGAAGCGAGTGACCCACTCTGATCCCGATTTCCCCGAGTATGACGACACCGCGATTCGCTTCCTCGAAGCGCTCTGGGGCGAAGGCTATCTGTCGCCCGGCGGCCCCGACGAAGTCGACCGCGTGCTCGACGGCCTGTCGCTCGAGGGCAAGACCGTGCTCGACATCGGCTGCGGCGCCGGCGGCATCACGCTGCATCTCCTGAAGCAGCACAAGGCGGCCCACGTCACCGGCTTCGACGTCGAGGAGCCGGTCATCCGCCACGCCATCGACCGCGCCGCGATGAGCGGCCTGACCGAGCATGCGAGCTTCGTCCAGGCGCCGCCCGGACCGTTGCCCTTCAAGGACGAGACCTTCGACGCGGTGTTCTCCAAGGATGCGTTGCTGCACGTCGCCGACAAGGACGCGCTGTTCGCCGAGATCTTCCGCGTGCTGAAGCCGGGCGGCGTGTTTGCCGCGTCCAACTGGATGATCGGCCATGACGGCGAGCCGTCGGCCGACATGAAGGCCTATATCGAGGCCGAAGGCCTGAGCTTTTCCATGGCCTCGCCGGCGCGTTACCGCGCCGCGATGGAGAAGGCCGGCTTCCGGGACGTGTCCTCCACCGACCGCAACGAATGGTACCGGCTCACCGCCCGCGCCGAACTGGAGAAGCTGAAGGGCCCGCTGTTCGATAAGGTCAGCGCCGCGGTCGGCGAGGACTATGTGCGCAAGAACATCCGCACCTGGGAGGCCATGCTGAAGGTGCTTGACTCGGGCGAGCACCGCCCCACTCATTTGCGCGGGTGGAGGCCGGAATGAAATGCTGAAGACAGTCGACAGACCGACGGCCGCGACGTCGAAGGAGACCGACGGCGAACGCAAGGGGCGCAAGGCCTCCAAGGAGACGCGCCGCCTGCAACTGATCGACGCGACGATCGATTCGCTGGCCAGGCGCGGCTATTCCGACACCACCATGGCCGACGTCGCCGACGGCGCCGGCCTGTCGCGCGGCATCGTCAACTTCCACTTCGAGAGCAAGGAAAAGCTCCTTGTGGCGACGCTGCAGCACATGGCGGACGAATATGCCGTCCACTGGCGCGGCGCCCTCGCAAGGGCCGGGGACGACCCGGCGCGCCGGCTCTGGGCGGTGGTCGCGGCGGATTTCGACCGCGCCGTCTGCTCCAAGCGCAAGCTCGCCGCCTGGTGCGCCTTCTGGGGCGAGGCCAAGTCGCGGCCGACCTACCAGGCGCTGTGCGGCGCGCGCGATGCCGCCTATCAGGCCACGATGGTCGATCTCTGCGCGGCCTTGGCCACGGATGGGGACTATCCGTTCCAGCCCGTCTCCACGGCGCTCGCGCTCTCGGCGATGCTCGAGGGCATGTGGCTGCGGCTGATGCTGGGCGGCGACGACATCTCGCGCGAAAAGGCCTTCGAGGCGGCGGCCGAGCATCTTGCCACCGTCTTTCCGAAGCACTTTGCGCCGACCGGAGTCCGCCCGCGGACGGTCCCGCCGGTCCGCGACCAGGCATGACGGGAACTTGAATAGGACAGGAGAACTCCGACGATGCACGCATTCACGCGAAAGACAAAAATCGGCATTTCGCTCGCGCTCGCCGCGGCGCTGGCCGCATCGGTTGCCTCGCGCGCTCTTGCCGAGGATTCCGAACTGACGGTCTTCGACTGGTCGGGCTACGAGGAGCCGGCCTTCCACCCGGGCTATGTGGCGAAATACAACGATTCGCCCGCCTTCACCTTCTTCGGCGACGAAGACGAGGCGTTCGAGAAGATCCGCGCCGGCTTCAAGGCCGATCTCGCCCACCCCTGCTCGCAGAGCGTCGTGAAATGGCGCGAGGCGGGCCTGCTGCAGCCGCTCGACACGTCGAAGATCGCTGGCTGGAACGACCTCAATCCCGGCATCATGGCGATGAAGAACCTCGCCACCACCGAGGACGGCAAGGCCTGGTTCATGCCGTGGGACTGGGGCAACACGGCGCTCACCTACAATTCGGAGAAGATCAAGCCGGAGGAAGTCACCTCGCTGAAGGCCTTCGCCGACCCGAAGTTCAAGGGTCGCGTTTCGATCGGCGACAATGTCGACGACGCCTATGCGCTGGCCAGCCTCGTCATCGGGCTGAAGGACTGGACCCAGATGACCGACGCGCAGTTCGCCGAGGCGTCTGCCTTCCTGCGCGAGGTGCACAAGAATGTCCGGCTCTACTGGACCGACTCCACCGAGATCGTGCAGGCGCTGGGCGGCGGCGAGGTCGATCTCGCCTGGGCGTGGAACGACGCCGGCACGCAGCTTGCCAATGAGGGCCGTCCCTTCGTGATCAATCGCGACACGACCGAGGGCCTGACGACCTGGGTGTGCGGCTATGTCCACCTCAAGGATGCGCCGGGCAAAGCCGACAAGGCCTACGACTTCCTCAGCGCCGTGAACAGCGATCCGGAAGTTGCGAAATACATCGTCAGCGACTGGGGCTACGGCCACGCCAACGCCAAGGCCATGGAAGCCGTCGACCCGGAAGTGCTTGAGGACAAGGGCTATGCCGACGTCGCCAAGTTCGTCGACAAGACGCTGTTCCAGTCGCCGGTTCCGACCGACCTGAAGAGCAGGATGATCGCCGAGTTCGAGAAGATCAAGGCGGGGTACTGAGCGCGCCAGTCAGGAGCTGTCGCGACGTTCGACGGGTGAGAACGCCATGCCCGGCCCGCGCCGAAAGACGTCATGGCGTGGGTGTCCAAAACGGCCGCCCGCGCCGGATGCCTCAACCGGCGGCGGCCGGAAGTGGG
>JAUYMV010000646.1 GCA_030698645.1 Mesorhizobium sp. | reverse complement strand
AGATGAGCAGCAGGACAAGGACGACGAGAACGGGAATGACGATGTCGAAGCCGGAAAAGCCCATTGCAGATTTCCCCCGTGTTGCATGGCCGCGAGACGGCTCACGACGCGTTACGCAAGTGGATTTAAGCGTGATCGGCTCCGGATACAATCGACCCGGCCGCAATAATTCCTCAGGTGGAAAAGGCGAAGAGGGCGGCGTCGGTGTCTCTGGAGCCGGTTATGTCGGCCGTGACGATCTCGGCCGCGGCGCGCGAAAAGGTGATGCCGTTGCCGCCATAACCCATCACGGCGTGGATGTTGGGGCGGCGCGGCACCCGGCCGATGATCGGCAGGCCCGTCGACGTCGTGCCGAACGAGCCCGCCCAGGCATAGTCCGCCCTCGGATCGATGCCGGGCATCAGCTTCGCCAGCTTTTCGGAGATGCGCGCGGTCTTCTCGGGAATCAGCGCGTCGCGCGCCGCTTCGTCGCTGAACTCCTCGTCCTCGCCGCCGCAGATGACGCGTCCGTCGACCGTCGCGCGCATGTAGAGATAGGGATCGGAGGCTTCCCAGATGAACGCCTCCTCGGGCCAGAGCGCCCGGCTCTGCGGCCTGGTGGCGATTGCCCAGGTCGAGACGACGGAGTGGTTTCCGCTCGGCACGATGTCGGTCAGCTCGTAGCCCGACGCGATCACGACGTGCGCCGCCGAAATGACCGGCCCGCCCCTGGTGGCGACCCGCACGCCCTCCTTGTCGCTCTCGAAGGTGGTCGCCTCGACCGGTGCGTAGAAGCGCGCGCCGCGCTGCCCGGCCTTCAGCAGCAGGCCGGCCGTCAGCTTGCGCGGATCGAGCGCGAGATTGTCGGGGCTGACGATCGCGCCGTCGCGATCGATCGCGAAGCGGTCCTGCAGGTCACCCGCCGTCAGATAGGTCGCATAGAGGCCGGCGGCGCGGCGCGCCTCGGCCTCCTCGCGAAGCCCGCCCGAGCCGAGTACATTGCCGGCGACGAGAAGCGAGGGACGCAGCGCCTTGTTGCAGGGGATGCCGAGTTCGTCGATGCGGGCCGACAGATTGGCGACCGCCAGCCGCGACCGGCGCCAGGCCGTCTCGGCCTTGTCCTTGCCGATCTTCCTCGACAGCGCGGTCAAGGGCTGATCGATCTCGTACTGCACCAGCGCCGTCGTCGCCGGGGTCGAGCCGATCATCGCGCCACGACGGTCGATCGCGATGACCGCCAGCCCTTCGGAACTGAGCGCCTCGGCGATCATCGCGCCACTGATGCCCATGCCGACGACGAGCACGTCGGTCTTCACGTCGCGGGTCAGGTTGCTTGTCGGGACCGATGGCGCACGATAGGCCATCCAGACCGGTTTACCGGTCCGCAGATCGAGCTTGCGTTTCATGTTGGCCCCAGAATGTCGTGGAATGCGGCGGCTGCCGTTCCAGAAACGCTCAGGCAGGCCTTTGGTTCACAGCCAGCCGGACAATTCCCGCCGGGCCATTGCCTCGATCACCGCCATGCCGGCGTCCGAATCGTTGAGACAGGGGATGTGCGCGAAGTTGACGCCGCCGGCGTGGAGGAATGTCTCGCGCGCCTCGACGTTGATCTCCTCCAGCGTCTCGATGCAGTCGGCCGAGAATCCCGGATTGAGCACGGCGATGGACTTTACGCCGTCCATGGCCAGCTTCTCGATCGTCTTGTCGGTGTAGGGCTGCAGCCATTCCTGCGCGCCGAAGCGCGACTGGAAGGTCAGCATGAGCTGGCGCCTGTCGCCCCAGCCGAGCCGTTCGCGCAGCAGCCGCGTCGTCTTGTGACAGTGGCAGTGATAGGGGTCGCCCTTGTCGAAATAGGGCTTCGGGATGCCGTGATAGGAGGTGATGACGATTTCGGGATCGAAATCGAGCGTCGCCAGATGGCTCTCGATCGAACGCGCGAGCGCGTCGATGTAGACCGGATCGTCATGATAGGCCGGCGCCGTGCGGACAGCCGGCATGCGGCGCATCTTCATCAATGCGCGGAACAGCTTGTCGTTGGCGGTTGCCGTCGTCGTCGCGGAGTATTGCGGATAGAGCGGCAGCATGACGATCTTGTCGCAACCCTGGGCGGCGAGCTTCAGTACGACGCTTTCGATCGACGGCGTGCCGTAGCGCATCGCCCAGTCGACGACCACGCGCCCCTCGTCCGCGAAAGCCTCGGCAAGCCTGGCCGACTGCGCGCGGGTGATCGTGCGCAGCGGGGATTCGTCCAGTTCCCGGTTCCAGATCTTGGCGTAGGCGGCGCCGGATTTCTTCGGCCGCGTGGTCAGGACGAAGGCGTAGAGGATCGGATACCAGATCGCCCGGTTGAGCTCGATCACACGCGGGTCGGAGAGGAATTCGCGCAGATAGCGCCGCACTGACGGGACGTCGGTTCCGTCGGGCGTGCCGAGATTGACGAGAAGGATGCCGATCTTGCCCGTGCTGACCGGCGGGTGGCCTGCGGGCAGCGGGCCGACCGCGCGGTTCTCGGCAGTTTTCTGCAATTCGGTCGCCGTCATCAATTGCGCTCCATCTCGACCGCCACACATATCCCGCAGCCCGGGGAATTCAATGGAATCCGCGCCAATCGTCCTGCGGCAAAACGGAACGGAGCCCGTCCTTTCGAGGACGGGCTCCGTTTGCCGCTTGCGCGGGATCGATCAGTTCTTCGCAGGCAGCGTCAGCGTGGCGCCGATGGGCAGGGCCTTCGGCTTGTAGCTGGGGTTGGCCTCGGCGATCTTCTTCCACTGATGGCCGTCGCCCAGCAGTTTCACCGCAAGGTTCCAGTAGTTGTCGCCCTTGACGATCACATGTGTATTGGCGGCCGGCGCGGCGGGCTCCGACGCCGTCGTGGCTGCCGGAGCGGCCGCGGGTGCTGCCGGCGCGGCCGCCGCGGGG
>JAUYMV010000638.1 GCA_030698645.1 Mesorhizobium sp. | reverse complement strand
AGGTGAACGTAAAGCGGCGGAAGCTTGCCCAGCTCGACCTGATGTTCTCCGAATTCGAGAGCATGGACAATGATCTGGACGCCCAGATCGCGGCCGAGGAGCGCAAGGCCGGAATCACCGACATCAATCATTTCGCCTATCCGACCTTCGCCAAGGCCGCCCGCATGCGGCGCGACAATCTGAAGAATTCGCAATCCGACCTGCTGCAGCAGAAAAGCGGCGCCGAGGCCGGGCTCAGCGAAGCGGAGGCGGATCTCGCCAAGGCCGAAATGCTGGAAACGCGGGATATCCGCCAGCGCGAGAGCGAAATCGACACGCGACGCGCCATGATCGGCTGATCGGCCGCCCTTTTCCGCTCCGGCCGGCTCCGCTATACGGCCATCATGCGCTTCCTGCTTCCGGCCGTGCTCTGCGGCGCCACATTCTGCTTCGCGCTCGGCATCACGCTCCCCTTGATCAGGGTCGAGCGTCTGTGGCTGTTTTCGGACGAACCGTCGCTCGCGGTCATGGTGCGCGACCTCTTTCTGGCCGGCGACTGGCCGATCGCGTCGATCCTCGGGCTCTTCTCGATCGTCTTTCCCGCGGCAAAGCTTCTGCTTCTGCACGTGGCGGCGTACGCCGGCCCCGGCGCCGCGCGCGTTCCCGGCTGGTTCCGCGCCCTGTCGAACTGGTCGATGCTGGACGTCGTCCTCGTCGCGCTGGTGATTTTCGCCGCCAGGACCAGCGGTCTCGCCTCCGCCTTCACGCAGCCTGGCCTCTGGTTCTTTGCCGGATCGGTCGTGCTGACGGTCGTGGCGACCGCGCTGGTCAAACGACGGGACGGTGAGCCGGCCTGAGCCGGTCGCGCTGAAAAGTCTGGCTAAAGTTAGTGGCGATATTGCTGGATGCGGGTGGTGCGCAGCCCGGCCAGGCCATACTCGTCGATCGACGCCTGCCAGGACAGGAATTCCTCGGTCGTCAGCTTGTAGCGCTGGCAGGCCTCTTCGAGGCTGAGCAAACCGCCCCTGACCGCGGCGACGACCTCGGCCTTGCGCCGGATGACCCACCGTCTCGTATTGGACGGAGGCAGGTCCGCAATGGTGAGCGGGCTGCCGTCCGGCCCGATGACATACTTGACGCGCGGTCTAACCAGATCGGTCATCATACTCTCTACACAACACACTCAAGGAACCAATCGACATCACACTAAAGCCACAGGCTTAAAATTTGCCTAAGCCGAAATGCCGCATTCGAAGTCTTGAAAATGGCGGATTTCCGGGCTTTCGCTCCGGACTGCCGCGCCGCCGGATCGAATCGTGGCGTTGGCGCGCTGCTTGACCTAGACTGGAGGCGTTGCCATGTAGCGCCGGACTGGGCCCGCTGATCGCGCCCCGGAAGTGAACCGATGAACAGCCTCGACCTGCCAGGACGCCCCGAAGAGACCCGCGTGGTTGTCGCCATGTCGGGCGGCGTCGACTCGTCGGTCGTCGCCGCCATCCTCAAGGGCGAGGGCTACGATGTCGTCGGCGTGACGCTGCAGCTCTACGACCAGGGCGCCACCGCGCACCGCGCCGGCTCCTGCTGCGCCGGGCGCGACATCGATGACGCGCGCCGCGTCGCCGAGACGCTGGGCATCCCCTATTACGTGCTCGACTACGAGGAGCGCTTCCGCAAGGCGGTGATCGATCCCTTCGCGGCCAGCTATGCGGCCGGAGAGACGCCGATCCCCTGCGTCGCCTGCAACCAGACCGTCAAGTTCGCCGACCTGCTGCAGACGGCGCGCGATCTCGGCGCCGACGCGCTTGCGACCGGCCACTATATCCGATCGCGCGTCAACGGCGCGCACCGCGCACTCTACCGGCCGGTCGACGCCGACCGCGACCAGAGCTACTTCCTGTTTGCGACGACGCAGGAGCAACTCGACTATCTGCGCTTTCCGCTCGGCGGAATGACCAAGCCCGAGGTACGCGCCATCGCCGAGCGCGTCGGGCTCTCGGTCGCCGCCAAGCAGGACAGTCAGGACATCTGCTTCGTCCCGCAGGGCCGCTACACGGACATCATCGCGAAGCTGACGCCCGAGGCGGCGATCCCGGGCGACATCGTGCACATCGACGGGCGTGTGCTCGGCCGTCATGAGGGCATCCTGCGCTACACGATCGGCCAGCGCCGCGGCATCGGCGTCGCGGCCGCCGAGCCGCTCTACGTGGTGGAACTCGATCCCTCTCGGGCGCGCGTCGTCGTCGGCCCGCGCGAGGCGTTGGAGACGCGCAAGGTCTTCCTGCGCGACGTCAACTGGCTGGGCGATCGGCCCTTGTCGGAGATTCCGGCCGCGGGGATCGAGATCTTCGCCCGGCTGCGCTCGACCCGCCAGCCGGCCCCGGCGACATTGCACAGGGACGGGGACCGCGTCTTCATCGAGCTTGCCGAGGGCGAGTCGGGCATCGCGCCCGGCCAGGCCTGCGTGCTCTACGATGCCGAAGGCACCGACGCCCGTGTGCTCGGCGGCGGCTTCATCGCGCGCTCCGAGCGCAGCGCCGCGGCGCAGGCGATGCTGGCCCGCATCTCGGCCGACGGTGTGCCCGCGACCGCCTGACCCGCCAGCTACTCGGCGGCGATTGCCGCGTTGTGTCCGACATAGTCGGCGATCGTCGCGATGATGCGGTCCTGGTCGGCTTCCGACAGATAGGGATGCATCGGCAGGCAGAGGATGCGCGACGGCAGCGATTCGGAGACCGGCAACCCGCCGGTCACGCGCGGAAAGCGGCCATAGGCCACCTGCAGATGCAGCGGCTTGACGTAGTAGATGACCGACGGAATGCCGTTGCTCTGCAGATGCGCCTTCAGCCCGTCGCGCACCGGCGTCTCGATGGCGTACTGCGCCCAGGCCGAGCGCGAGCCTTTCGGCACGGAAGGCGTCCGCACGATGCCCGAGAGGCCCTCCGCGTAGCGCGCCGCGACCCGCTGGCGCGCCTCCATCTCGTCCTCCAGGATGGCGAGCTTCTCGAGCAGGATCGCCGCCTGGATCGTGTCGAGGCGCGAGTTCAGCCCGACATGGACATTGTCGTATTGCGTCTCGCCCTTGCCGTGGAAGGCGTAGGAACGCAGCTTCTCGGCCAGCGTCGCGTCGTTGGTGAACATCGCGCCTCCGTCGCCGTAGCAGCCGAGGGGCTTCGCCGGATAGAAGCTGGTCGAGCCGACGTCGCCGAACGCGCCGCACATGCGCCCGTCAAGCGAGCCGCCGGTCGCCTGCGCCGCGTCCTCGATCATCATCAGCCCCTCGCGCTTCGCGATGGCGCCGAGCGCGGCATAGTCCGCGGCAAGGCCGAACAGATCGACCGGGATGACCGCCCTGGGCGTCAGGCGGCCTTCCTTGCGGATCATCGCGATCGCGGCGTCGAGGCTGGCCGGATCCATGTTGTAGCTCTGCGCGTCGATTTCGACGAAGACGGGCTCCGCCCTGGTCAGCGCGACGACCTCGGCGGTCGCCGCGAATGTGAAGCTCGGCACGAAGACCGCGTCGCCCGGCCCGATCCCGGCCGCCATCAGGGGCAGCAGCAGCGCGTCCGTTCCGTTGGCGCAGGCGATCACATGGTCGACGCCGATATAGGCGCCCAGCCGCTTCTCGAACTCGCCGACCTCCGGTCCAAGGATGTAACGGCCTTCCTCGACCACCTTGTCGATGGCGATCTTCAGCCGGTCCTTGATGCGCGCGCGCTGCGCGCCGAGGTCGATGAACTGCATCTGTGCGTTCCTGTTGCGTCGCAGCGTCATAAATCGATCAGCCGCCTTGCGCCAGCCCGCCAGGCTTCACACAATCGACCGCGATGTTATGCGCGGTGATCGCCGCGTCGCGAAGATTGCCGCCGGTCAGTCGTGCAGCACGGTGCCGGCGGTCAGGATGCGCAGCACGCTGATCGCTTCCTCGCCGCTGGTGCGCGGCGCCTCGCGCGTCTCGATGCAATGGATGAAATGCTGCAGCTCGCGCGTCAGCGGCATGCCCTGCTCGACCGCCACGTAGCTCGGCTCGTTGGCGGTGAAGGCCCACTGGCCGCTGTCCTGCCAGACCGCGTGGCGATAGACCGCGAGCTTGCGCTCCCACGGCTCGACATCGTCGAACACCGCCATCGCCTTGGTGCCGACCACGGTCAGCCGGCGCTCGCGGTAGGGGTTCAGCCGCGATGTGAAGAGATGGCTGCGGAGCCCGTTCGGGAAGCGCATGTGCAGATGCGCGAAATCGCTCAAATGGTCGAGCAGCGCCGCCCCCTCGCCGCGGATTTCGGTCGGGAACGATCCGGTGATCGCCAGGATCATCGACAGGTCGTGCGGCGCGAGGTCCCACAGCGCGTCGTTCTCGGTGTGGAACTTGCCGAGGCCGAGCCGGTGCGAATGGATGTATTTCACCTCGCCGAGATCGCCATTGTCGATCAGCGACTTCAGTTTCTCGAAGGCCGGATGGAAGCGCAGCACGTGCCCGGTCATGAAGATGCGGTCGTGGTCGTGCGCCGCCTGCACGGCGCGTTCCGCATCGGCGACCGTCAGCGCGATCGGCTTTTCGACCAGCACGTCCTTGCCGTTCTCGACCGCCCGGATCGCGGCCGCCGCGTGAAACTGCGGCGGCAGCGCCATGACGATGGCGTCGACATCGTCGCGCGCGAACAGCTCGTCGGGCGCGATCGCCAGGCAATCCTGCTCGACGGCGAAGCCCTCCGCGCGCGCGGGATTGGCGTCCGAGACCGCGACAAGCGCGCCGAGCGATTTCAGCGTACGGATATGATTGCTGCCCCAGTATCCGCAGCCCAGAACAGCAATGCGCGGCGCCATGAAATCCAAGCCGTCGAGGAATGTTGGCAGACACATATCGACCGCGCGGGGCGAACTCAACCCCGGCGCGCGCCGGACGCTGCGTCAGGCCGTGCGTGTCGGGCAGGATCGGGCGCCGATCGGCGCCATTTGGCCCGCCCGCACGCACCCGACATGCTTGACAGGTTCGCCCTCGCTCCCTTATATCCGCCCGACCTTGGCGAACGCCTCGATACGTCCGGTTTCCGGCTGTCTCGAGCCGCATCGCCGCCCTGGCGGGGTAGCTCAGTTGGTTAGAGCACGGGAATCATAATCCTGGGGTCGGTGGTTCGAGTCCACTCCTCGCTACCATTTCTCAAATGACCGCTACTCCATGTCCGGCACGTCCCCGTGCCGGTAGAGTTCCGTCGGCTCGCCATACTCGCCGATGTCGGGCCGCGCCTCGCGCGACCAGGCGATGACGCCCGGATGTTTTTCGGCGAGCTGCCTGGCGGTGCGCACCGCGCGCTCCTCCGTCTGGAACTCGACCGGATCGCCGACCGGCTGCAGATCGCCCGATTCGTCGCGGTCAAACGCCATCACGACGATCAGCTTGGGGAATTTCTGCTTCGGCTCGATGCTGTCGGACATTTTCGGCGCTTTCACGACTGAGGGTCCGACGGCATAGACCAAAGCGGACGTTTAGGCGAACGATGGCTTGCCGATCCGCCCGCTGGCATAGCGCGCCGCCCACATGCCGACGAACATGGCCGGCACGAAGGCGAGCGTGCCCGGCGCGGCGAGGCCGAGCGCGGTCAGCGCCGGGCCGGGACAGAAGCCGCTCAGGCCCCAGCCGATGCCGAAGACCGCCGCGCCGCCGAGCAGCGGCGCGTCGATCTCGGTCTGCGTCGGCAGGTGGAACTCCCCGCCGGTGACAGGCGCCGGGCGCGCCAGCACCAGGCGGTAGCCGACGAAGGCGACCACCACCGCGCCGCCCATGACGAAGGCGAGCGAGGGGTCCCATGTGCCGAACAGGTCGAGGAAGTTGACGACCTTGGCCGGGTCCGACATGCCGGAGACGACGAGCCCGATGCCGAACAGCAGGCCGAGCAGGAGATTGACCAGGAAGGACATGGATCAGGCTCCCATCATGTGGCGGACGACGAAGACGGTGACGAAGGCCGTCAGCATGAAGGTCAGCGTGGCGACGAGCGACCGAACCGAGAGGCGGGCCAGTCCGCAGACGCCGTGTCCGCTGGTACAGCCGCTGCCGCACACCGCGCCGAACCCGACGAGCAGGCCGGCGACCGCCATCAGCGGCAGATTGGACGACACCGTCTGCGCCACCGGGGCACCGGTTGCCAGCATCACCGCCAACGGCGCGGCGATCAGCCCGGCGACGAAGCCGAGCCGCGAGACGAGCGCGCCGTCGAGATAGGGCGGCAGCAGGCGCCCGGCGATCATGCTGATGCCGGCGATGCGGCCTTCCCAGGCCATCAGCAGCACGGCGGCAAGCCCGATCATCGCCCCTCCGAGGAGCGAGGCGAACGGCGTGAACTCGGTCATATGTCCCTATCCTTGTTGATCGTCATCGGAGCCGTCGGCAGCCCTGCGGCTAAAAATGCCGCGCAAACTATCCCTGGTGCGGGGCGTTTGCCAAGCGGGCGTCGGGCACGGCGCCTCAGTCCCATTTGGCGCCGGGCAGCGCGTCGAGCGGCAGCTTCAGATAGCGCTTTCCGTTCGCCTCGGGCTCGGGCAGCCGGCCCCCGTTCACGTTGATCTGCAGCGCGTGCAGGATGAGCTTGGGCATCGGCAGGATGGCGTCGCGCGCGGTTCGGACGTCGACGAATTCCGCTTCCGTGCCGCATTTCGACATATGGGTGTTCGTCGCCTTCTGCTCGGCCACTGTGCTTTCCCAGAGCGGCGCCCGGCCGCCCGGCTGGTAGTCGTGCCCGGTGAAGACCCGCGTCTCGCCAGGCAGGGCGAGAATCTCCTGCAGCGATTGCCACAGGCGCTTGGCGCTGCCGCCCGGAAAGTCGCACCGCGCCGTGCCGCTGTCGGGCATGAACAGCGTATCGTGCACGAAGGCCGCATCGCCGATCAGATAGGTGATCGAGGCAAGCGTATGGCCGGGCGAAAACAGGATGCGGCCCTCGAGCGACCCGATCGTGAAGGTCTCGCCCGCCGAAAACAGCCTGTCCCACTGCGATCCGTCGGTGCGGAAATCCGGCCAATTGTAGATCGCCTTCCAGAGCTTCTGCACGTCGACCACCCGTTCGCCGATCGCCGTCGGTGCGCCGGTGCGCCGCTTCAGATAGTCGGCCGCCGAGAAATGATCGGCATGTGGATGGGTGTCGAGAATCCACTCGACGGTCAGCCCCTCAGCCGCGACATGATCGAGGATCCGGTCCGCGTTGAAGGTGCCGGTCGAGCCCGACTTCTCGTCGAAGTCGAGCACCGGATCGATAATGGCGCAGGCCCTGGTCGCGGGGTCGGCGACGACATACTGGATCGACGACGTGCGCCGGTCGAAGAAGCCGGTAACTTCGGGGGCTGCTAGCTTTGGCATGTGTATCCCGTTCTCATGTCCTGATACCATCGAGCACGCTTCGCATCCGCTCGCCGAGCGGCTTCGGCCGCCGGCTCGCGCGGTCGACATAGACGTGCACGAAAAAGCCTTCCGCGGCGGCGGTTTCCTCGTCGTTCCGGAACAGGCCGACTTCGTAGCGCACCGAAGACGTGCCGAGCTTCGTCACGCGCAGCCCCGCCGTCACGACATCCGGAAACGCCATCTCGCGAAAGTAGCGGCACCCGGTCTCGACCACCAGGCCGATCTCGTCGCCCTTGTGCAGGTCGAGCGCGCCCTCATCGATCAGCCAGCCGTTCACCGCGGTGTCGAACAGCGAGTAATGCACCACATTGTTCATGTGCCCGTAGAGATCATTGTCCATCCACCGCGTGGTGATCGTCCGGAACGCGCGATAGGCGGCGCGGGGCGACGGTTCGGCGCGCTCCGCCATCACCACGCCGCCCGGTAGATCGCCAGCGCATCGGCCTCGCCGACGGGCCGCGGATTGTTGACCAGCAGGCGCTGCTGCTTCATGGCGTCGGCCGCCATCTTGGCCAGATGCCCCTCCCCGATCGATACCTCGCGCAGCCGCGTCTGCATGCCGAGGCGCCTCGAAAGATCCGCCAGTTCCTCGATGAAGGCGGCGGTGATCCCCTGCGCGCCCTCCTCGCGCGCCAGATGCGGAAACGCGTCGGCGGCGATCTCGGCGTAGAGATGCGCCGCGTCGGGCGCGTTGAAGCGCAGCACATGCGGCAGCACCAGCGCGTTCGACAGCCCGTGCGGCACGTGGAACGTGCCGCCGATCGGATAGGCCAGCGCATGGACGGCCGCGACCGGCGAATTGGCGAAGGCCTGGCCGGCCAGCATCGAGCCGAGCAGCATCGCCCCGCGCGCCTCGAGATTGCGGCCGTCGAACACCGCCGTCTCGATATTGGCGCCCAGCAGGCGCAGCGCCTGGCGCGCCAGCATCTTCGACAGCGGGTTGTTGTTGGCGTTCTTGGAGGCATAGGCCTCGATCGCATGCACCATGGCGTCGACCCCGGTCGCCGCCGTGATCGCCGGCGGCAGGCCGAGCGTCAGTTCGGCGTCGAGCACGGCGATGTCGGGCAGGATTAGCGCCGACGACACGCCGCGCTTCTCCTCCTCGCCGACCGTGATGATCGACACCGGCGTGACCTCCGACCCGGTGCCCGCTGTCGTCGGCACCAGCGCCAGCGGCAGGCGCGGTCCCTTGGCTTGCGCGACGCCCCAGGCGCCGTAGATGTCCTCGCCCGATCCGAGCAGCAGCGCCGCCAGTTTCGCCACGTCCAGCGACGAGCCGCCGCCAAACCCGACGACGCCCATCACATCGGCCGCTGCGCCTGCCTCCACCGCCAGCATCAGCGTCGCAAGCGACGGGTCGGCCTCGACGCGGTCGAACATCGTCACCGTGACGCCGGCGGCCTGCAGGGAGGCGACCGCGGCGTCGGTCAGGCCGAGCGCGCGCAGCCCCGGATCGGTCACGAACAGGATGCGGCCGCCGAGCTTCTTGCCGACGATCGCGCCCCGACGCGCCGCCGCGCCCGGGTCGAACACCAGCGA
>JAUYMV010000635.1 GCA_030698645.1 Mesorhizobium sp. | reverse complement strand
CAGGAGGTCAAGGACGAGCTCAAGCAGTCCGACGGCGATCCGGCGGTCAAGGCGCGCATCCGCTCGCTGCAGCGCGACCGCGCGCGGCAGCGGATGATGGCGGCGGTGCCGCAAGCGACGCTCATCATCGTCAACCCGACGCACTACTCGATCGCGCTGCGCTATGTGCGCGACAAGGATGCCGCGCCCGTGGTCGTCGCCAAGGGCCAGGATCTCATCGCGCTGCGCATCCGGGAGATCGCCGCCGAACACGGAATACCGGTGTTCGAGGACGTCGCGCTTGCCCGCTCCATGTACAGTCAAGTTTCGGTGGATAGCGTGATCCCGGCTCAGTTCTACCAGGCGGTCGCCGAACTGATCCGCATCATCTACGGAAACGCAGCACGCAACGCACCGGGTACCAAACCAGCATGATCCGACAGCCTCACGCCTTGTCCCGGGAAGTCATGGTCGCCGACGCGATCGGCGAGGTCGTCAGCGAGCTCCGCATGGTGGATATCGCCGACTACATCGCATTCATTCGGCTGGAGCGGCTGGGCAACATCTCCGACCTCGTCGATTCCGCGGCGGAGCTCTACTTCATGCCGGGAACGCTGCGGCTCGGCCATGGCGGCGAAGCGCATGTCGGATGGACGGGCGATCCGAAGATCGTGCTCGACCTCGAACTGCGGCCGCAAGGCGTGACGGTCTATTTTTCGCTGACGATGACGGCGGTGCATGCCTCGGTCGAGGTCAGCTACGTGTCGTTCGACAAGCCGTCCGGAGATCCGGCGGAAAACAGCGTGTTTCTGGAGAACGCGCTGCAGTCGTCCCGGCTCGCGGCACGGGCGCAATATCCCCAGGTGGAGCGCCGCAGCGCCTAGCCACGAGTACTCCGGCTGTTACCCTCAGGCGATTCCGATCAGTCGATCAGGCCGAGCCGCATCGCCTTGGCGACGGCGTGCATCCGGTTGACGGCGTCGAGCTTGGCCGCGGCCGCGGTCAGGTACTGGTTGGCGGTGTGCGCCGAAAGCCCGAGGATGCGGGCGATGTCCTCGCTGGTGCGGCCGGCGGCGGTCAGCCTGAGGCATTCCAGTTCGCGCTTGGACAGGGTCGAGGCGCTGCTCGCGCTGCCCGATTTGAGCGCGGCGATGGCGGCGAACATTTCGAAGCAGAGCTGGTGCAGGTGGAGCACGTCCTCGCCCGACAAAGCGAGCGCCCGGCCGGTGAAGACGAAGAGGGCCGATTGGCCGGATTCGGCGGACACCGGAAAGGCGATGCCATCGAGATCGCCGCTGAGCGGCGCCAGCCGGACGACGAACGGGGGGAGGGCGCTTCCGGCGCCGGCGTCGGCGCTCCACAGCGCGGGCAATGCCGAATGAAGCGCGTGCCGGCTCAACGCATCCGATGCGTTGGCGCAGAGATCGGCAGTCGTCTGCGAGATGCCCGGAAAATGCTCGTCGAAGCAGGGCACCAGCTTGGCCGAGCCCGACCCGCGTCCGGTGAAGAACAAGGCGAAGCCTGAAACGCCGACGCCGTGCGCGACGCGGCGACATCGCCGGATCGCCTCGGGAATGGTGCCGGCGGCCGTCAGCCGCGCCAGGCGGGATATCTCCGCCAAAGGCTGCAGCCTGTCGGGGGTGGGCGATGGCTGAATCCGTTCGAAACGCGAATACGTCATCAGATGATGCCGTTGCGAATGGCTGTCGCGATCGCCATCGAGCGGTTGCTCGCCGAGAGCTTCTGGATCGAGCTGACGATGTATTTGTTCACGGTGTTTGCCGACACGTTGATGATCAGCGCCACCTCATCGGTGGTCTTGCCTTCGGAGACCCAGAAGAGGCACTCGCGCTCGCGTTCGGAAAGCGGGCTCTCCGCGATGGACACGGCGCCGTCCCGGTAGAGCGACATCAGGTAGTTGGACATCAGATGCGCGGGACTCAGTTTCGATGGCCTGATCCGGTCGGTGGTCGAGGCGGAGAACAGGCAGATGCCGCGCCTGACGCCGGCCCTCAGCTTCAGGGCGAAGATCTCGGCGTGGCCGAATTCAAGCAAGCGAAGCGCCGAGGTCTCGTCGACGACGCGGGGCGAGCGGCCCGGATTGCCGGTTTGGAAGGCGCGCGGCTGTTGCGCGAGCGCGGTCGCGAACGGGCTCTGGAACAGGGTCTCGATGGAGGCCGTGCCGATGATCTCGATCGCGTCGAAGCTCCAGTTCGACGCAAGGACCTTGGGCGCTTCTTCCGCATGGCTGCGCGACAGATCCGCGAGGCAGAATTTTTCCGCGCCCGTCGTCACGCAGAGTTCCTCGAAAGCCTGGGACAGCGCCCCGCGCGACAGCGCACCGCCCTGATAGCCGGCGAGAGGCGCGCCGAGAACCGGAAACCCGGTCAAAGAACCCGCAGTCGTCTGCTTGGGATGGCGCATCGCGCCGTCCAGTTGAAGTGTCCCCATTACCCCCGGCCGTTACCCGTTCTCGCGCCGCCCGATTGGCCCCGGTTCCTGCAAATCGCGAAAACGGAAGCCCCTCGCATGCGGCAAAGACCCCATTCACGCCGGCTCGGCCGGCGTGTCGTTCAGAACTCGAATGTACGCTTACGCTAGTTCCGTCGACCCGCGGACATGAGAGAATCCCGCGGTCAGGGAAGCCGCGATCACCATCGCCATTGCTTCGTGCAAGACTCCCATGGCTGCCGATTCACGTCAAGGCAATCGCCGCGATAAACCGGTATGCGAGGCGAATGCCGTCCGCGCGGCCTGCCGGCTTGCGTCACGAGGCGAGCTTGAGGCCAACGATGCCGGCGACGATCAGCGCGATGCAGGCGAGGCGGACGATTGTCGCCGGTTCGCCGAAGAGGGCGATGCCGAGAATGGCGGTCCCGACCGTACCGATGCCGGTCCAGACCGCGTAGGCGGTGCCGACGGGAAGCTCCTTCAAGGCCAGGCCGAGAAGGCCGAGGCTTGCCGCGATGGCCGCGATCGTCAGCACGGTGGGAATCGGCTTGGAGAAGCCGTCGGTGTATTTCAGGCCGAGCGCCCAGCCGATCTCGAAGAGGCCGGCGAAAAAGAGGATGATCCAGGCCATCGAGCTACTCCAGAGGGGGCAGGGGTGTTCCGGCCGGGTTCGGCGCCGCGGAGCCGTTCTTGCGAAAGTAGCCGATGGCCGGCGGCTGGCAAGCCGGCCCGGGAGTCGCGCCGCCGCAATCTTGCCTCGCCCGATCGCAGGGGTTATCGGCGAGGGCTGCTGGACAAGCCGTGCGCCGGAAACCATCATCGCGCGCCAAGCGCAATTCTTATCGGGACCCTGCC